>JBFJNS010000053.1:0-10950 GCA_041618055.1 Binatia bacterium | reverse complement strand
CTGTGGAGCATCCAAATGTAAAGAAGCGTTGGGGACACTGCACTAGGGTGATTCCGGAATACTGACGAAAACAAGGTGCCGTCCCCATCGCTGTGGCGGGTAGGAAAGCGCCTCTAATAAAGCGGCTCCAAGTCCAACCATTGAAATATCTCGCCTTCGTACCAGGCCACACTAACGACGTAGTCGAAAACGCCCAGTAGCAAGGCGATAGTGGCTAAAGTCATAACGGTTGACAAGAGCCAGCCTTCGCGCGATCCGAACTTAAGGTAGGCAAAAACAAATAGAGGCAGGGCGAGCTTTTGCCCTAAAAGCCAACTGCCGATTACCGCACCAAAGATCCACCCGAAGATGATCACAGTTCGTCGAAAGGCTTCGCCGGTGAGGAGGCTCTCATCGAGATACAAGTCGCCAGGAGTCCCGCTCGGCGCAGCTCTCTTAGCTTCCGGTTTTCGCCCGCGCCGAAATGCAATTACGCTGACGGCCAGAGCCAGTATGGCTCCAGGAACCCCGACGATGGTGGGAAAGAGCGCAGCCTTGTAAGGCATATAGCTACCCACAAACACCGCATACGCAAACAGCGCGGCAATAAGGAGAGCAAACAAAGCTTCGACTTGAGTTTCCCGGCTTGTCCGGTTATTCATCGGTTGCACCTATTATGGCCAGCCATGGAGTTAAGAGGCGACGCTCGTCGCCGTGAAACTCTGCCGTATGGCCCGATAGAACGTGGCGACGATACCAATCATCAACAGAATCACGAAGGGCCGGCCCAACCAACTCCAACCATAAAGCCCGACACTTAGGTCGAGATACCGTTCGGCGAAAGGCCCTAATACCAATCCAAGCGCTATGGGTGGTCTCGGCCATGCCCATCGCTTCATGAGATAGCCCAGAAGTCCAAATGCAAGAAGGACCACCCAGTCCCCCACATCCTGGGTGGCCATCCACGCGCCCATCAGAACCAAAATAAGAATCGACGGTATGAGAATTGATCCTCTTATGGTTGTGACCTTGGCAAGTTGCGATGTCCACACCATGAGAAGAAGAGCGGCTATGATATTGGCGAAGACCAGGGCCCAGATGAGTGAGAAAAGGACGTCCATGCGGCGCGTCAGAATGTCGGTGCCGGGGTAAACGCCGTGGATAAGAAGTCCGCCAAGAAGTATGGCCATCGAAGCGCTGCCGGGCACGCCGAACGCTATGGTGGGAATCAGGGCGCCGCCTCGCATGGCGTTGTTCGCGCTCTCCGGCGCGATGACACCACGGACGTCTCCTTGACCGAAGTTCTCGTTGTGGTCGCATGACTGCACGGCATGGCCATAAGCCACCCAATCAACGATGCTGGCGCCAAGACCGGGAATGAGTCCTATGTAAACGCCGATCAGGCTGCAGCGAAGGGCGAGCCACCAATGGCGCACGGCATCCCCCACGCCGTCGAGAATCCCTTTACCCATCGTCGGCACGTCCGCCAGGGTGCCGCGGCGCACACCGAGTTCGACGACTTCGGGGATGGCAAAAAGCCCCAAGACGACAGGCACCAATGGAAGCCCTTCGAGCAGGTACGGCCAGTTCAGCCAGAAGCGTGGGATGCCTGCCTGCGGGGAGTAGCCGATCATGGACAGCAGCAACGCCAAAAGACCGACGACGCTTCCCTTCAAAGGCGACTGCCCGCTGAGCGACCCGACCATGGCGAGGCCGAGTATTCCCAACATGAAAAACTCCGGTGACCCGAAAGCGGAAATCAACGGCACCAGCACTGGAATGGAGGCGACCAAAATCACGGCTCCGACGATGCCGCCAAAAGCCGATACGGTATAGGCTGCGCCAAAGGCGCGCGCTGCCTCTCCCTTTTTGGCCATAGGGTATCCATCCATGATGGTCGCCTGGGAGCCGGCCGTCCCCGGCACTCCAATTAATACTGAAGGAATCGTATCCGACGTGGCCGTTATGGCGAACATGCCCATCAGAAGCGCCATGGCCTCGTACGGTTGAAGGCCGAACGTAAAAGGAAGCAAGATGGCCATCCCGGTAAGACCGGAAAGCCCGGGTATCATGCCAAAAAAGATGCCCAGCAAAACGCCAAGCAGCAGATAGGCGATGGCCGGCCATGCGAGAACGCCGACAAGTGCCTGTTGCGCCGCTTCTATCATGTTGCGTGCGAACGAGGTAAGGCCGTAAACTCGTCGGTCATTGCCGCGCGAGTTCTCTTCCTTTCTCGATGTAGTCGAGACGGAATTTCTTGAGTTCGGGAGTTGTTTCTTTCCAAGGAGCGATCGCCTCTTTCAGATCCTTCTCACTCGTTATAAATTCGGGCTCGATACCCACAACCTTTTTATACTCCACCAGAAACTCCTGATCCCGCGAGAGAGCTTCGAATCCTGAGCGAAGAGCTTGTACGGCCTCCTGAGGGACACCCGGGGGAAAAAGGATCATGCGATAACTCGCATTCATTTGGAAAAGATTCCAAAGCGACCCGGAGGGTTCTTTCCCCGTAATTTTCTTGACGAATTCAGCTGCCGTATATCCGGGCTCTAATCCGGGAATCGCTTTTGGATTTTGATACCACAGCGGGATCGCCTGATTCTTGTCCACAACCACGGGTTTTACCCGCGTGAAGTAAAATGGAGTGCTCCCATCGACGTATTGGATCTCATCCCGCACAAATGCGGCAAAAAGATCTGCCGATCCTGGATAACCGGTCACATACTTATACTTGGCTCCAACCAGATCGAAGAGGGTCCTGAATTTGATATCCTTGCTGTTATCGGCCCGAAAGCCGCCGGCGACCCATCCCTCAACCTTAACCAAGTCCTCAGGCTTACTGATGCCGGAGCCGAGGTTTTTCTTGATGACACCAACGCTCACAACGGGCGTAAACATTACAGGGACGATCTCCGCCATATTTGCGCGCAGCCCGGCTTCCTGTGGATTGCCTACGAACCAATCTAGGTATCGACTCCCGGCAGTTTGGCAACCCGCCACAGTGCCGTTACGGCGCGCGCGCTCGTAAAGCCAGTTCATGGCTAGAGTGCCTCCTGCGCCGGGCCGGTTCGTCATCACGATGGTCGGCTTACCGGGCAGGTGTCTCACCAGGTGGCGCGCGTAGATGCGGCACTCTATGTCAGTCGGCCCACCCGCTGAAAAGTCCACCATGAAGTTAAGTTTCTTGCCTTGATAGAAGGGTTTCTGGGCAAAGCCGGGTTGATTCACCAGCGCCAGGGCCAAAAGCGTGACCGACATCACCAACCACGAGAATTTCTTTCTGAGCTTCATCGGGTTCACCTCCTTGGCTAGTTTATTATTCGATTCATCTTTACCTTTGTGCTCGCCTGTCATCGTGCGGATCCGAAATCCCAAAATAAGAGCCGCGCTGGGGAGGCCCCTTTCACGCAAAACGCAAAGAGCCAGCGCGCAACACCAAAATAGGATGGATGCGGCTGGCTCTCGTTATCTATCCCGCTTTAATTAAACACTGGGGCTCCTCCAGCCATAATTGGTTTATTGCGGAAAAGAGCTACAGAGACTTCTGGACAGATAAATCTACTTGCTTAATGCAGTCGTATTACAGTTGAAATGATAGTGTCAACTCGCAAACCCGCAAATTGTTGGGAGTCAGATTGAGCTATCCTGAGGCTGACCGGCGGCACCTTTACCGTAGCTCCCAGTGCTGCATATGACGACGTCGTGGAGATCTGAGTCAAGCCGCCGGCGCAGGCTTAAGTTTCCACCTCCGCAGCGCGAATGGGCGGCAGGTTCGCTTCAGTTCGTTATGTGCGAAAAGCCCCCCTTCGACGCAATTTATTAGTGGGGCCGTTGGAGAGAATTTGGGTCGCCGAGCAGATTTCAAGCTTGACAAGGTCTTGTGTGCCAAGCTTGCCTATCGCTCACCGAAAAGCCCTGTGTGTTCGACAGAACGAGACTAACCGCGTTTGTACGCGCCGAATCTTGGGCGATACGTTTTGTCGTCGAGGAACTGTTTGATCCCCGTTTCGCGCCCCTTCTCAGGATCGCCCAGCCACAGCGGGTTGCCCTTCGCGGCTATATAATCCTCCGCCTGCCCGTACTCCATGTTCCTACGGTATTTGGTAGACTTTCTTGTCGTCACAAAGCGAATATGTCAGGAATTGATGAACAGGCATTTGTGCCACGCGATGACAACGAATCAGAGTTCCTTACGGCCATATTCAGCGCCCGAGCACAAACCCTTCCTGTGGTCTGGTAGCGCAAGCCGCGCCGCGCTGTTGCTGCACGGTTTTCCTGGCACTCCGGCAGAAATGCGCGGTTTGGGGCGGCTGCTCAACGACGAGGGTTGGACCGTTCACTCGCCTCTGCTGCCCGGGTTTGGACCGGAGATTGAAACTCTCGTGCGGCGCCATCACCATGAATGGCGCGATGCAGCCGAAAAGTCATACGAAGAACTGCGCGCGACTCACAAAATGATTCTGCTTGTCGGCAATTCCATGGGGGGCGCGTTGGCGATTACCATCGCAGAATCCGCTGCCGCAGCGGGTTTGATACTCCTTTCGCCATTTACCCGCTTCGGCGTGGCGTGGCAGCGGTTTGCGTGGCCGCTGGTATCGCGCTTCGTTTCCCAACTATTGCCGTTCCGAAAGGCTGACTTATCATCGCCCGAGGTGCGGCGTCTGGTGCGGCGAGTGTGGGCTGGCGCCGATATCGCTGACCCAGCAGTGCAGTCGATGGTCCGGAATATCGCGGTGCCGACCCGCGCTCTTGATCAAGTGCGGCAGCTCGGCGCGGAGGCGTTGCGCGCAGCGCCGAGCCTTAAGATTCCGACGCTGATTCTTCAAGGGCAATACGATTCGGTTGTTACGCCCCAGACGACACGTACCTTGAAGAACCGAATGGTAATCACGCCACAGTATTGCGAGTTTAATGCCGGACATGACTTGGTGGAAAGTGACGCGCCATCTTGGCCCCAGGTATTGGCCTGCGTTAAGGACTTTGCCAAATCCATCATCTGACGAATCGTTAGTTCACGCTTGGAATTCGCGTTTTCAGCGGCGTGTGCTTGTCTGAAGACATGAAGTGTGTTGAATCACGCAGCTGCCGAATGATTTATGGTTTTTTGCTCTCATACGTTTGGTCGAAACAGCAACCCCCGCACGGATTGGCCTGGGGATGGGTTTTCATTGCCCGATGAGAATTGCACAAACCGCTTTAGACGAGGCTGCGCGCTTTGCATTATTGCAAAAATAACTTGATGTCGGCTCTTCGTCTTGCGAAAAAAGCGCACATAATTTGCACAGGAGAGTATTCCCGCCGTTCTTTATCTTTTGGGTGAAACAAAAATCATGGAGCGATATGCCTTGTTTTTAAGAGATCTTAAGCCGATGAGATGCGTTCCGAGTCCGACGGTGGCATAGCCATTGCGTCTTCTACACACAACGAAATTCGCAAGTTAGGCAAGAAGCAACAATAGCTCTGAGTGATTTTTGTAGGCGAAAAGGGTGCTGGATTAACAGCGTTGGCGATTAACCTATGCGGGGAGGTGATTATGCGACGTCGTGCCTATCGTTTTGTGCTTTCTTGGCTTTCAGCGATATTTTTTCTCGCCGGAGTCTTTCTTGCGAGCACCGTAACGGCTGCGGAGGTCGGGCTTACGCTGCCCTCAGAGATGGTTTCATCTGAAGCCAAAGCAAAGGGCTATGCAGGCGCGCAAGCATGCGCTCAATGTCATATCGACAAGTACAATGACTACCGCGCAAGCGGACATCCAAAAAAGCTGCGTCCTGCCGCCGAGGCTCGCGCCTGGGGAGTTCCGCTGCCGGCGGGGTATCAGTGGTCGGACATCAGCTACGTCATCGGCGGCGCGAGATGGAAGGCGCGCTTTGTGGACAAGCAGGGTTATATCATCACGAGCACGGGTCCGAAAAAGGATAAGCCGGGCAGCAATCAGTACAACTTGGCGACGGGGCGATGGGTCGACTATCACCCTGGCGAGAAAAAGCCCTACGATTGCGGTACCTGCCACACGAGCGGCTACAGCAAAGAGGGGCACCAAGATGGGCTCCCGGGGATGGTCGGGAAGTGGGCCTTTCCTGGCATCACCTGCGAGGAATGTCATGGCCCCGGCGCTGCTCATGCCAAGGCCCCCGGCAAGGGTAACATCGTTGTCGATCGCAGCCCTGCGGCGTGCGGCAAGTGCCATATTCGCGGCGGAAAAGAAAAAATTCCGGCGAGCGGTGGATTTATCCGCCATCACGAGCAGTACAACGAGTACCTGGCTGGGCCGCACGCGGACAAAGTGAGTTGCAACACCTGCCATGACCCGCACAAGCCGGCATCGGTTTCTATAAAGACGGCCTGCTCGAATTGCCACGCCAAGCAAACGAAGGACTTTGCCGATAGCAGGATGCAGCGTTCCGGGGTCGCCTGCACCGACTGTCACATGCCCCCGGCAGGAAAAAGCGCGGAGGCATTCGGCAAGTATGAGGGAGACGTCAAGTCTCATATCGTGAAGATTTCTTTCGGCGCGCAGGACAAGATGTTTACCGATGACGGTAAATTCGCCACAGGCAAGTTGACGGTAGATTTTGCCTGCCTGCGGTGCCACGGCGACCGCGATATAAAGTGGGCACAAAGCAACGCCAAGGGAGTCCACTCACGCGGTAAGAAGTGACGCAGACCGGGGGGAACGCCAGGAAATAGACGCGGAGGTTAACGTAAGCGTGTTGACGTTGGATTTTCCGGGTCAGCACATCGAAAGCAAGAGTGACTGCGCGTGTCGGGTTGGGCTGAGGCGCTAAAGACGATGATTCTCGAATTCTGGCAAGCGCAGTCACCCCCCCTTAAGGGGTGACGTCGGAAGAACAAGGCCTTAACAAGACAATCGCAAGCTTAGAATTTTGGCCTGCGAGTCGGCTCTGGAATTTACGTCGGCAAACATTCATTCTGAGCGCAGTATAATACTAATTGGGCTTGGCGAAATAGTCTCTCTTGATTATTTTGCCGCTGCAGCGCCTCCTCTTCATTCCGTGGCGGGTGCTCAGTTTCGTTCCGGATCTTGAGATTTCGATTCTATTCCGCCAGCGGAAGCTAACACGCAATATCCCTAAGGCCTCTAACCTATTTCTCTTCCGTGCTGTTTCTCGGCGCTCACTGTGTGTTGCTGGTTCGAGCAATGTGTCCTTACGACTCGAGGGCTTGAGGCTCACGCCCATCAAGATCCATTCGAAGGCATGATTTCAATCAAGATTGCCTCAGGGTCTGCGCCGTAGCGCCAGGGCAGCCCGACGCTTCCGAGCCCACGCGTGACGACGAGCAGAGAAGAACGATAGGCATAAGCGCCCTCGTCCAGACAAAACTCGCTCTGACGCACAATGGGCGGCCCAGTTGGAAAGCGAATCTGACCGCCGTGAGTATGCCCCGATAGCGTAATAGCAACGCCGCGCGCGGCAGCTTCGTAAAAAAAATCAGGGTGGTGTGCCAGTAGACAATGAGGCGGCCCGTGTTGTGAAACCAAACGATCCCAATCGGGCGTTCCCATGATGCGATCATCGATACCTCCGAGAATAAACTTTCCGTTCCCGTGCTGCAGGACGACCGTCTCATTTCTGAGGGTCATGATTCCTATCGCGCGTAAACGATTGCTAACCTCTTCAGGATCGCCGCCGAAATAGTCATGGTTGCCGTAGCAAAACCAAGCGCCCAGCGGAGCACGCGACAACAAAGCCAATGCCGGTAGGAATCTGTCGAGATCCCTTGAATGGCCGGTGACAACGTCACCTGTCAGAGCCACTAAGTCGGGGTGGATGCCCATCAAAGAATTGACGATTTTCGCCAGAAGCTCAGGCTTGAGGAAGATGCCAACATGCACGTCCGAAAGTAAGAGCACCCGGAGCCTGGCGAGATCCCTCGGCCAGCCGGGGGGAGATAACGAGATTTCGCCCAAAGAAAACCGCCGTGAGAGAAGCCAGCTGTAAGGATTCCACACTCCCATCATATGGGGATAAATAAAGCGCGATACTACGATGTCCATCGTGCGCTCTAGTACTTTGACAAGCCCTTTTTTCGGATTTAGCCTGCGATGTTCCTCTCCTGTCATGTATTTCGGAGCGCTGAGTTGGCGTTTTCTTAGAATCGTATTCGTTAACCTCTTCCTCTCATACATAGTGTAACTGCGCGGCTGCTGTGATTTTGGGCGGATGTTGGTTGGAAAGACGGCTTTCTCTTCCCGCTTCTGGCTGTCAACGCTTTATTGAGAGTAGAAAAATTACCAAAGCGAGTGCGAGCAGGCAATAGTCCATAAGAGTTCATAGTGCAGAGCGTGGCCGTCAAGATTGGAGAAAACTATGCGGCAGTATGTCCCGGGTCTCTTTCGCAAACCAGCACAAACCGCCGGGAGCATGCCGGCATTTTACCAAAAAACTTCATGCCGGTGCCCAGTAGAGCGCGAAATCACCGCCCGGGTTGAAGATTAGAGGCGCCTAGTTCGCTGCACAGAAACGATCTCTACGGACAGGTTTTGTCCACCTCGCCGGGGAAAATGCCGCCAAAAACAATAAACTTTCGGGGACTCCCATCGGCTGCGGGTAAGAAATCCAGGAAAGTATTGGGTTGGCATAATTGTTGCGCCAGCCGTGCCCATCACTCAAAAATGAAAACGGGCCAGATGATTCCTTTGCGTAGGACTATCATTCTTTTTGTGCGGGCGGCGCTAAATGACCCTGAATATCGCGACTGCCCGGAGCGCGCATGAAAAGGCGATGAGGCTATGTCCATCTGGAAAAAGAACTCCAATGCCAATCATGCTTCGACATCCATCATTGATTACGGCAGCGAAGCGCAGGGGCGGCTCAATTTCGTCGGCACAGTAGCCTTCAACGGGAAATTTCACGGCGAACTGCTGTGCGCGGATACGCTTCTGGTGGGGGAAAATGGCCAAGTGGAAGCCGCAGTGGAAGTAGGGGCCGCCATCGTCAGCGGACAGATCAAAGGGAACATCACTGCCCGAGAGCGGGTCGAACTACGAAAGACGGCTCGCATCTACGGGAACATTGTGACGCCTATACTGGTGCTCGAAGAAGGCGTGGTGATCGATGGCCAATGCAAGACCAGCCGGCAGGAGGCTTCGGAATCACATAAACATGAATAAGGCATATTCCGTAATCGTCTTAAGAGACACGCAAATGCGCCGCTTTGCTGTTTCCCGATCAGGTCTTCGTTGTCTTCTGTGGACCGTCCTGTTGCTGGTGGTTTGGGGCGCATCGTCTTTGAGCGAGTACGTCGCGCTGCAAGAGAAAAAGGTCCACGAAGTCGTCACGAGGGCGCAAGCACAACGCGCGAGCGTGTCCGGCTTGCGGGAGAGAACCGTGGAGGTCCGGGAATTACTCAGCCGTTGGAAAGGCTTTCGCGAGAGAATCCAGGCTTCCCTCCCGAGTCGATTCAGGGCAGCATCCGCTGACCGGAGCGAAGATGAGGAGTTGCAACAAATTCTCGGCGCTCTTCAGCGGGAACTCAAGCGGATGATCTCCTCCTTTCCTTCCGAGTGGCCTTTGCGGGGACGGGTAGTTTCCGGCGTCGGCATGCGGACCTCTCCCTGGACGGGCAAAGCAGAATTTCATTCCGGTCTCGACATCCCCAATCCGGTAGGCACTCCCGTCTACGCAACGGGAGACGCGATCGTGGAGTCGGCAGGACCAAGAGACGGGAAGGGAAAGACTGTAATATTAGACCATGGCCAGGAGATCAGGACGCTGTATGCCCATCTCTCCGAGATTTTGGTCAACCAGGGGGAGCGGGTGCAAAAGGGGCAGCGAATCGCGCTCGTCGGCAACAGCGGAAAAAGCACCGGACCACATCTCCACTATGAAGTCAGAGTGAATGGCATCGCCATCGACCCGCGTAAAAACTTCATCGGCGTTACGCCCGAAAATTAGGCATAGGCCCCGGTATAAGCCGCTAAGCAATTTTCCACGATTTCTCTGAAGTCGGCGCTCGCAAGAAATTTGTCGTAGGCTCCGACCGCTTGGAAAAGGAAATAGGCTAAAACGGAAAGGATACCTTTTCCTGGCTACGTCTGGCGACAACGGCTCATAGTGTCCATGAGCGAAGCATGAACCTGCTAACGGTCGTGAACGGTTTGAGGTCGATACGCGGCTAGAGTGTCAGATCACTCGAATCGTTTATGCGTCCCGGTTAGGACTCAATTCACGATAAACTCTCGAGCAGCGCCTTGGCTTCCTTAAGATCGGCCGTGTCAAATCCCTCGGTAAACCAGGCGTAAATCTCGGACATAAGTTGCCGGGCGGCAGTCTGCTTGCCTTGTCTCTGCCAAAGCCGGCCTAAACTCATCGCGGCGCGCAGCTCCCAAGACTTCGTCCCCTGCCTCCGGGAAACCTCGAGGGCTTTTTGAATACAGTCTTCGGCTCCTCCTTCATCCGGCACAAGCTGTCCCAGCAGTATTTCACCCTTGATTCGATGGAGCTCCGCTTCGTAATAGCGGGTCTCGGTTTCGTGTACTCTAGCCAGTGCTCCGGTTACCGCGTTCAGCCCGTCCTCGAACTGTCCTGCTTTCCCACAAGCCTCGGCCACCAATGCGCCAAAATACGTTTGCTCCCGTCCTCCCCACAAAGCCGCGCCCTGGCGCATCTGCGAAATTCCTTCTCTCCGCCTTCCTCGCTCGGCCAGCAGCCATCCCTGTATGATCCTCCCCTGCGCCACCCAGCGCGGGAACCCCTTCTCTGTCCCCAGTGTTATGACTGCCTCTGCCATTTCCTGTGCGGCTTCTCCCTCCTTGCGGTGCTGATAGACCCAGGCAGCATAGGACAAGGCGTTACCTAGGCTATAGGGGTGAGACAGCTCGCCCGCCAGTTTGACCGCATCTTGCACCTTATCGACTGCCTGATCCGGATAGCCGAGCAGCCACAGCACCCTGGCAGCATGGGTCCGGCAGCACACCCCGGGGTCATGTCCGCCATAGTGGTTGGCATG
>JBFJNS010000052.1:0-11012 GCA_041618055.1 Binatia bacterium | reverse complement strand
TTGTGCTGCACGTACTGAGGATGACGCTGCACCGCCGGCTCTATCGATTCATACACCTCCTGAATCGCCTGTATGAACACCGGCTGGTGATCGCTCTTCTCCCTTACCTTGTTCATCACTTCTTCAATCTCGCGCATCATGGTTCATGCCTCCAACTGCTTGCCGACGGCAATACAATCACCGTCGACCTGTAAATTTTTTCTCGGCCGCAACAACTCATATAAAAAATAGCTGTTAGCGGCAACCTACGTCGCAAAAATTAAATCGTTGCGGTTTATCTAGAGGAGCAAGGGAGGAAAACTGGGCGTAGATCGCTGAGGTTTCGACTCAGTGAGGCAGCTTCAACTACTTTGATCCTGAGGCGGCGCAAATTATCCCGGACTCACGTCCAAGGGTTTACTGAGGTATTCTTGGAGGTCGGCATACCTTCGGATAGCCTAGGGCGGAAAAGTTCTTACCTCTCCCGCTGCTGATAACTTCATCTTTTATGAAGGGCTCGCAGCACTTTTTCCGGCGTGATGGGCAGTTCCTTTATTCTGACGCCCACGGCGTCAAAAACGGCGTTGGCGATAGCTGGCTCCATTCCCGTCACCACCCCTTCGGCAAAACCCTTCGCTCCAAAGGGGCCGTCCTTGTGCGGCGCTGATTCCACAAAAATGGATTTCATGTTTTCATTCGCAGGCATCTGCGGGGCCAGTGGCAAACGGTAATCCGTAAAGCTCGAGTTGAGGACACGCCCGTCCTGCATCAGAGTTTCTTCGTAGAGCGCGCTGCCGATGCCCATCGCCATGCCGCCCTCGGACTGCTGTTCGCAGGTCTTTGGATTGATTGCCTTTCCCAGGTCAATGGCGCCGTGGCAGCGCAGAACCTTGACCTCCCCCGTTTCGACGTTGACTGCAACTTCAACTGCCTTTGCCGCGTAGGCGTAAAATGCCATCAGCCGTTTGCCTGCCCGCGCCAGCTCCGGGTCGAGCTGTCCGTTTTTAGGATCATCCGCGACGCAATCGGCTTTGTAATCAGCCGTCCCAACAATCTCACCGCCGGCCTTAGGAGTGATAAGATCGCGCACTTTGACTTTCAGGTTTGGATGGCTCGTGACATAGGCCTCCATGCCTCTGACATCCAGAATTTCAATGGGCGCCTCTAGGCGTGCCGATGCCCTTTCGAGGATTTCTCTCTTGGCGGCGTCGCTGGCTCGGCGCACGGCATTTCCCAGATTGAAGGTGGTCCGGCTTGAGGTCGATCCATGACCGAAATAGGGCGTGATCGCGGTATCCGAAAACACCACATCGACGTTATCCATTGAGACGCCGAATTCCTCTGCGGCAATTTGGGCCATCACGGTATTGACTCCTTGACCGATGGCATCGGCGCCATGATAGATCACGATTCTGTCATTCTCGGTTACGTGGATGCGCGCGCCATAATGCGTGCCCGGAGAACTGTATTTGTTTCCCAAGGCGAGGCCCTTGCCCTTTTTCCACGGCCCATCAGGAGCGTTTTTCTCCCTTAGCTTCATTGACTCGCAGACCCGGTCGAGACATTCCACCACGCCGTTGCTGTGCACGATCTCGCCGTTCAGCATCGCCTCGCCTTCGCGCAAGAGATTCTTTCGCCTCAGTTCCACGGCGTCCATGCCGAGCTTTTCCGCCGCGATGTTCATATTCGATTCTATCGCGAAAGTGACTTCATTGACCCCATAGCCGCGCATGCCCCGCCTTTTGGGCGTGTTCGTATAAACCGCATAGCCGTCCCATTTGAGATGCGGGATGCGATACATGCAGACTGCCACCGAACTACAATTCTGGGTGACTCCCGGGGATGCCTCGCCATAGGCGCCCGCGTCGACAAAGACCTCCATTTGTCTGGCGACGAGGGTTCCGTCATTTTTGAAACCGTCCTTGATCCAAAGAACCATTCCTTGTCGCGGGCCGCCGAGCACAAATGTCTCCTCTCGGGTCATCACCCACTTGACGGGGCGGCCGGATTTAAGCGCCAACAGCGCGGGAATCAACTCATAGATGGTCGCTTTGCCGCCGAAGGCGCCGCCCACATATTTCTGCGCCACTCTAATCTTGTGCGGCGCGATGCCGAACATAGCGGCAACGTCCTCTTTGGCGCGGTATATCCCTTGTTTACCGGTGAGCAGAGTTAGCCCGCCGTCCGCTTCAGGAACAACGACCGCCGCATGAGGCTCCACGGGGCTATGCTGGATCGACGGCGCAACGTACCGGTTCTCGACGATCAGATCCGATTCCTTGAAACCCTGCTCGACGTCGCCTTTGTAGATCTTGATGTGCGTGCAGATATTGGGGCGTTCGGGGCAAAGCCGCTCAGGCGGAGTCGACTTTCTGTACTTGGCAAAATCCGGGTGAACGATCACCGGGGGATTTGTTCCCGCCGAAACTTCAATATCGAAGATCGCGGGCAACTCCTCGTATTCGACTCGGATCACGTCGATGGCCTCCTCAGCCGCCTCAACGGTAGTGGCCGCCACGGCAGCTACCGGTTCGCCGACATAACGCACGACGCCGCTCGCCAGCAAGGGCATATCCCTGACAACACCCGTTCCCGTTAATTTCTTCGGTGCATCTTCTTCGGTGACCACACAGCGAACACCCGGAACTCTCTGAGCCGCCGAGACATCGATGCTCAGGATTCTTGCGTGCGCATAGGGGCTGCCCAGGACCTTGGCGTGCAGCATGCCTGGCACTTTTATGTCGGCACAATACTCTTCCTTGCCCAGGACTTTGCTTTTCGCGTCGCCCCGCAGAACGCTTTTTCCGACGATGGTGAGTTCTCTCATCTTGACCATCTTTTATTAGGTAGATTCGTAAGCAATCGTCTTTTGGGCCGCACCGGCTGTCATCCTACATTATCCTCCGTACGAGGGAATCAACGGAGGACCTTGCTCGCGCCCTAGGCTTTCGTTCTAGCAGCCGCAGACATGATCGCATCGACGATTTTTACGTATCCGGTGCAGCGACATATATTGCCGTTCAAACCAGCTCTGATTTCTGTTTCGGTCGGGGCCGGGTTTTCGTCAAGCAGCGCCTTGGCGGTCAGGATCATTCCCGGGATGCAGTAGCCGCATTGCACCGCAAACTGCTCGATAAAGGCCTCCTGTAAAGGATGAAGCCCTTCCCCTTCGCATTTGAGCCCCTCGATGGTCATGATTTCCTTGCCTCTTGCCTTCATGGCCAGATAGAGGCAGCTCATCACGGGTTTCCCGTCGATCAGGACCGTACAGGCACCACAATGACCTCCCGCGCAGCCTTCTTTAGTGCCAATGAGGTTCAACTCATCGCGCAGGACACGGGATAGGGTCCACCAGGGTTCCGCGTAAAGTTCTTCTTCAATGCCGTTAATTTTCAGTGTAATACGCCGCTTCATCTTCTTGCTCGTCAGACATCGCCCGCCCCTGCGCTTCCCATTCGCCCGTTTTCGCGCCCGAGCTGCTTGATCGCCCGTTGCATCAGCACCTTGACCATTTCCCTTCTGTAATCGGCAGAGGCCCGCAGATCAGTTATTGGCCGGCAGTCATCTGCCGCAGCCAGCGCGGCCTTTTCAATGAGAGAGTCGCTCATTTCATTTCCGTCCAGCAGGAACTCTGCCCTTCTTGCTCTCATCGCCGTCGGCGCCACGGCTCCCAACGCTATTCTGACGTTCCGGCAGCGCCCGTCCTCCAGTCTCACCATGGCAGCCACACCGACGATGGCCAAATCGGCGGCGCCTCTAACCGCATGCTTCAAATAGACGGCCTTTGCCTGTGGTGGCATAGGGGGAACTTGAATCCCTATAAGTATCTCGCCCGTTTCAAGTACGGTTCGGCCAGGTCCGGTAAAGAAGTCCTCGACAGCGACGGTTCGCTCTCCGGCGGGACCGACAACCTTCACGGTAGCTCTGAGGGCGATAAGCGGTGGAACCATGTCAGCGGCCGGCGAGGCATGACAGAGATTGCCTCCGATCGTGCCCACGTTTCGGATCGCTATGGATCCAATTTGTCCGGCAGCTTGAGAGATGACGGGATGATGCTCTTTCACTTCGGCTGAGATTTCAACAGCGCTAATCGTTGTCAGCGCTCCCAGGGAGAGCGTGCCCTGGTCATCATAGCTCCAGCGATCGAGTCCGACTATGCATCCAATGTCAACAACGTAATCCGGTCTAATTATCTTAGTCCGAATGTCATTCAGGAGATCGGTTCCACCGGCGATTACTTTCGCCTTGCCGTCGTGATGCGACAGCATTGCGATCGCTTCCTGAACCGTTTTGGGTTCCCGATAATCGAACCTCAACTGTTGCTCCTCATGTTGCCTCTGTTCGGGACAGATCTCCTCGCGTTAACTCGGGAACCTGACTCTCAGAACTAAAACCTTATAATAACATTGAAACAAAAAAGCCGGAGCAACTCTGCCATCAAGAACAGATGCTCTGACTCTAGGAAACGCTCGTTCCTCGGTTGACTATCCGCACTGATTAATGCGGGCCGGGAGTTGTTCGTCCTCGTTCGTCACCAGAGATCGTCGTCCTTTTTTGAAGCATTCTTCAACTTAGACTTTGGGCGAGTGTAAATCACGTACCACCCCTCGACAGTAGCGGACGGCTGCGGGGGTTGGCACTCCGAGCACGCTAAATCGGCCTGCTGCGCGAGCTCCAAATGCACTTCGAGACCTACCGCTTCATACGACTCCATGGCGTCCTTAAGCCTGGACCCGCTCGCAAGAAACTGTCTGGACCACCCCTGCCCCAGCAGCTCCCCTTCTCTGCTGACTGCTTTACCCGCCGGATCGTTCATGTCCTTTCAAAATAGATCATCGCCCACGTCGTTGCCTGCGGGCAGGCGCCCGTGCTCCTGGAGAAAGTGCTGCAGGAGTTCGCTCTCGCGCTGCGTGTACATAGCCGCTTCTTCATAAAGAAATTAGCCCGCCTGGGCGTACTATTCAACTGCTCCTGGAGAGCCTGACGCAGGTCGGCTGTGCCCGCAATACGCAGCACCTTCTCATCGGTGTCCAGAAGCTGGTATACTCTCTCAGTTGCCGACACGGTTGCGACATGTTCTTGGTCAAATTCCAGCCACGGCTCCGGAGGGAGAGCGGGCATACCAATCTGGAGGCGCAAGTCGCATCGGAGACATCGTCTCGCTTCTCTTAAAGCCATTGACTCATCCATCTCCGCTTGAGATTTCAGGCAAGCGGTCTTAACTCCGTTGGTCGACGACCACGGGGATTCATACCCCAAGGTCGATTCAAGTTGATCGTTCGTAGGATCGTTCGTAGGATCGTTCTTTTCCCATCTTTAATTGCTCGGTTCTCGAATTTCCCATTCTTGAGAATAGCCCGCCCATGATTACCCTGCGGCTCTCCCGAAGTATCCGGTCAAATCCCAAATAATAACGTCAACTTTCGATCGAACATCCGTTCTCTTTCCATGGCGGCTACGGGGAACTCGGTGGTATAGATTTTGCGGAACTTCATTCCAGTTCCGGCCGATTTGCCGCTCTGGTAGTCGCTCGGAGCTTTAGAATAAGAACAAGAGGGAACTGCTCAGGGTAATTTCCGGTCTCCTCATGGCCGGGCCCGAAGGGCGAGTTCATAACATTCATTCAAAGGAAAGCGAATGAGGTACGGAGAAACAGGCTTCAATTTGGAGATCGATCTGTCGCGGGGTGGTATCGAGCGGGTGGAAACGGATCCGGAGGAGACCGCGCTCTATCTCGGCGGACTGGGCACCAACGCCAAGCTGTTGTGGGACCGGGTCCCGCCCGAGGTGACCGCCTTTTCGCCGGAAAACCTGCTTATATTCAGTGCCGGTCTCCTTTGCGGCACGCCCGCCATCGGCTGCAACCGCACCATCGTCACCACTATCTCCCCCCAGACTGACTTGATGGCATTTTCCATGATGGGCGGATTTTGGGCGCCGGAACTCAAGCACGCGGGTTATGACAAGGTGATCCTGCGTGGTAAATCCCCGGAACTGGTCTACATCTGGATCCACGACGACAAGGTCGAAATCCGTGATGCCACCCACCTGCGGGGCAAGGGCTCGGTGGAAACCACCGCCCTGATCCAGCAGGAGTTGAACGATCCCAATGCGCGTGTGGCGGCCATCGGCCTGGCTGGGGAAAACCGGGTCTATTACGCCTCCATCGAGCAGGACCGCTCCAGCGCCAGCCGCGGGGGCATCGGCGCCGTCATGGGGGACAAGGGCGTGAAAGCCATCGCCGTGCGCGGCACCGGCGACATCAATATCGCCCGGCCGGCGGAATACATGCAGCTGTGCAACGAGGTGCTAGAGTACATCGAGTTTCGCAATGCTAACCCGATCAAGGGAGTGATGACGATCCTGCAGGGCCTCGGTTCACCCCAGGAAATGGCCACCCATGATGAAAAGTGGCATACGGAAAACTTCATGTGGGGCAACTCGCGGGTCCGCCGTAAGGATTTCTGGAACGAGGACATCGAAAAGCGTTGGACCGCGACCATGGAGAACTATCGCACCCGCTTGATCAGTTGTTACAACTGCCCGATGAAATGCGGCGCCACCGTCGACATCCCCGGGCTGCCCACCTACATGATGAAATGCTTCACCAAACTGACCTATACCATGGCGGCCTATTCGGATCTGGACTTCGGCATGCGCATCGCCCAGCGGGCCACCGAGTACGGGGTGGACGGATTTACGGCGCCGCAGGTGATGGCGATGGCTCTGGAACTGCTGGAAAAAGGCATCCTGACCAATGACCAATTCCCGGGCATGCCGGAAGACAGCGAAGGCAGGTTCTACTGGCTGCTGGACCGAATCGTCCGGCGGGAAGGCATCGGCGATGTGCTGGCCAACGGTACTTACTGGGCGGCGAAAGCCATCGGTACGGAAGCCGATCCCTTCGCCCACAACTGTATCAAGAAGCATGAGCAGCTGCCGCTCAAGCTTTCCATGCTGAATCCCATCTACTTCCTCATGTATGCCACCGGCGAGAAGCTCAACATCACCCAGATCGAGGGGCAGTTCCCCCAGGCGCCGTTTCCCGAACGGGAGCAGCGGGAGGAATTCGTCAAGGACTGGTTCCAGGTCCCGGACGACAGGTTCAAGCAGTATTTCCTCGACTGGAATCCCCGGGGTGAAAACTCCATGCCCTACTATCCCACCGTGGATATGTGCTGCGATATCGTCGACTGGCAGGAGAAGATGCACTACATCGATGACGCCTTGGGGATGTGCGCGGGGCTGTCGGCGTTTCCCCTGAAGCCGCCCTATCACATCCATAACTACCCGAAGTTCATTACCGCCGGCGCCGGAATCGAGATGGATGAAGACAAGCTATCCCAGGCAGCCAAGCGCTACCGGACACTGGTCCGGGCCAACAATATCCGGCGCGGCATGCGCCGGGAGGACGAGAAGCCGCCGGCGAATCATTGGAAGAACCGGTTCCCGGAACTGGAAAAGGAACTGCTGGACGCCTACTACCGGTTCAAAGGCTGGAACGGGGACGGCATCCCGACCGTGGAATCACTGCGGGAACTGGGCCTGGACTATGTCGCCGATGAGTTTGTCAGGCGCGGCATCCTTGGTGAAGAAAAGACCGCTGGTTCATCGACGGCTGCCGATGCCTCGAGCAGCGCAGCTCAGTCTGTGGAGTAAAGAACCATGCCTGAAAAGAAAACCAGGATCGTCACCAGGATCGTCAAGTCCATCCACGTGGACGTGGATAAATGCAACGGCTGCCGCGCCTGTGAAGTCATTTGTTCCGCCCTGCATGCGCGGCCGAAATACAGCAGCAACAATCCGGCTCGGTCACGGATCCGCGTGATACGCCAACCCTTGGATGACATCTACGTGCCCGTGTATGCGGGCGAATACGTCAAGGGCGAATGCTACGGGCGGAACAAGTACACTATGAACGGCAAGGTATACAACGACTGCGCCTTTTGCCGTTCCCCCTGTCCGTCCCGGGACGATTTCAAGGAGCCGGATTCGGGGCTGCCCCTTAGCTGCGATATGTGTGAAAGCGAACCGGATCTGAAGGAGCCGCTGTGCGTCCGCTGGTGCCTGGCGGAGGCCTTGATCTACGAGGAGCGGGAGGAGGCGGTACCGGAGAAGGTGGAACAGGGCAAACTGGAGCTGGGATTGGAGTTTCTGGCCAATGAATACGGTATGGACAAGCTGCTCGATTCCGTCGCCCGGATGATGCAGAAGGATGAAAAACCAGAGCTGAATCGCTAACAGGTTGATGAAAAACTCTGTTTGCAGGCTGCTCAAAAAGTTTCAGATGCGAGGCGCGCGAAAAATCGACGAGCGGAGGCGTACATAGCGAGTACGTTGTAGCGAGGCGATTGAGCGCAACGACGCAGATGAGCCTTTTTCAGCAGCCTGCTAAGGGACTGGGCAGATTTCAAACACCCAACGAGGGTGACAGCGCATGAACAACGATCCTAAGCCGAAGGCAAAATAAGATGGAGACGATACCCTTATCTCCCTACAAAGTGGTAGTTGATGGCGTCAAAGAGGCGGGCGGCGGCGCCGATAAATTCTGCTATGAATGCGGCAAATGCGATACGGTGTGCCCGTGGAATCGCGTCAGAAAATTTCCCGTTCGCAGAATCATCAATCAGGCAAAATTCGGCGTGGTTCCGTTCGAATCGGAAGACCTTTGGCTATGCACCACCTGTGGCAATTGCGTTCAGCGCTGCCCCCGCGGCGTCGAAATAATCGACGTGATGCGGGCGATGCGCCGCGTCTTGGTGCCAGACGGCGTCGTTCCGACAAGCATCCCAAATCTTCGCGGTTTCATGACCAGCCTTGCCAGTGTCGGCAATCCGTGGGGACAAGAACCGCAAGATCGCGCAAATTGGGCAAAAGACCTGGGAGTCAAAGAGTTCAGCGAGGACACTGAGGTCCTCTATTTCTCCTGCTGCTATACCAGTTACGATCCAAGATTGAAGAAGGTCGCGCAAGCCACTGCCGATCTCCTCACCAAGGCGGAAGTGGATTTTGGGATATTGGGCGCCAAGGAGATGTGCTGCGGCGAGAGTGTCCGCAAAGCGGGGAATGAGACGTTATTCAAACGCCTGGCTCGGGAGAACATCAAGACGTTTATCGAAAACGGAGTGAAGAAAATTCTCGTTTCTTCCCCGCACTGCTACCACGCCTTCAAGAATGAATATTCCGAGTTCAAGGTGAACTTCGAGGTGGTCCATACCTCCCAATATTTCCCCCAACTCATTAACGAAGGGCGGCTCAAACCCACCAAGGAATATAAGAAGCAGGTCACTTATCACGACCCATGCTACCTGGGTCGGCATAATCAAATATATGATGAGCCCCGAGAGGCGTTGAAGAGCATACCGGGTTTGGAACTGAGCGAGATGTCCGAGTCCCGGCAGAATAGTCTCTGTTGCGGAATGGGGGGCAGCCGAATTTGGATGGAGACCGCCAAAAAGGAAAGATTCTCCAACCTCCGGCTGGAACAAGCGCGCGAGGTTGGGGCTGAGGTGTTGGCAACGTCCTGCCCGTATTGCATCACCCAATTCGAGGATAGCCGATTGACGCAGAAGGATAGTGAGTCCACACAAATCAAGGACATCACCGAGATTCTCCAGGAAGTAATTTGAGCAAGGTAACGACTCAGTCTGTCATTTCGAGACGCGGTGTGCGCGCCGAGAAATCTCGCGGAAGCGACGGCGAGATCTCCACCTGCCCTGGCGGGAACACAATTCGCAGGGCCGCTCCGGTCGGAATGACAACGTGGCTGGGTAGATAATGAGGACATAAGAGTATGGAAAACGAACACATCGCGCGGCTCCGCACGCGGCTGGCAAAAAATAATATCGGCGACGTGATGGTTGTCGGCGGCGGCGTCAGCGGCGTTCAAGCATCGCTTGATCTTGCCAAAGCGGGTTTCAAGGTTTATCTGGTTGACAAGGCGCCCGCCATTGGCGGTCACATGGCGCAGCTCGACAAGACCTTTCCCAGCAACGACTGCTCGATCTGAATTCTCGCGCCCAAACTGGTCGAGGTCGGCCGGCATCCCAACATAGAGGTTCTAACCTATACTGAAGTTGATCGCGTCGAGGGGGACGCGGGAAACTTTCAGGTAACGCTGGTTAGAAAGCCCAGGTATATTCGCGAGGATAAATGCACAGCTTGCACGACCTGTGTAGAATATTGTCCAGTCGAATATCCTGATCGCTTCAATCAGGACATATCGACGAACAAAGCCGTACATATCTACTTCAAGCAAGCCATTCCACTGATCACGTACATAGACGAATCTTGTGTTTATCTCAAAGAAAAGAAATGCGGCATTTGCGCGACCGTATGCGAGAATGACGCGATCGATCTCAATCAAACGCCAAAGAAGTTAGAACTGAATGTCGGAGCGATAATTCTCTCGCCTGGCTTGGAGCCATTCGATCCGAAGGTGGGAAACGAATATGGCTACGGCAAGCTGCAGAACGTCGTCACCAGCATGGACTATGAACGGTTGATGTGCGCCACGGGTCCATATGAAGGCGAAATCCTGCGCGCGTCCGACAAGAAGCATCCGCACAAAGTCGCGTGGATTCAATGCGTCGGTTCGAGACAGGTCAACCCCGCAGGTGGTAACAGTTATTGCTCAGCCGTCTGCTGCACATATACCCAAAAGCAGGTCATCTTAACGAAAGATCATAACGCCGACGCAGATTGCACGATCTTCCATAACGATATTCGTTCCTATGGCAAGGATTTTGAGCGATTCTACCAAAGAGCGGAGAGCCTGCCAGGGGTTCGGTTTATCCGAAGTTACACATCCGTGGTCAAAGAAGATCCCAAAACCAAGAATGTCACCATACGATATTCCACGCCCGATGATGGCGTCCAAGAAGAGGAATTCGATATGGTGGTCTTGTCCGTTGGATTGAATCCGCCTGCCGACGCCGAGGGACTGGCGAGCAAGTTCGGCATCGAACTCGATGCCCACGGATTCTGCAAGACCACTCCGGTCAATCCGATGGAGACGACTCGCCCGGGAGTCT
>JBFJNS010000051.1:0-11035 GCA_041618055.1 Binatia bacterium | reverse complement strand
GGCATCAATGCCCACATCGCATTGGTCAAGTCCGGCGACCAGTTGAGGGAATACCAACAGCTTCTGAGACAGGTCGTAAAGGAGGAGGGCGTCGTGGCGGCGTCCCCGACCGTCTATGGACAAGTGATGGTCACTTCCGGACCTCGAGTCTCCGGCGCGGTAGTTCGTGGCATTGATCCCGACCGCGTCAACGGCGTGGTGGACATCGAGCGTTTCCTTAAGGACGGAACCCTTGCAGGTCTCAAGAAAAAGAATTCCCTGCGGGTCGAAGGTCGCACCGTCTTTTTGCCGGGGATCATTTTAGGGGTCCGGCTGGCCAACCAGCTTGGCGCTTTTCTTGGGAGTCCGATCCAGGTGGTTTCTCCGTTGGGGAGTCCCACCGCGATCGGTGTGATACCGAAAGTACGCCGCTTCCTTGTGATTGGAATGTTCAATTCCGGCATGAATGAAATTGATTCGACCCTGGCTTTTATGAACCTTCACGATGCGCAAAATTTCTTCGATTTGGGAGACGCGGTCAGCAATATCGAGATCAGGGTTCGCGACGTCGACAATGCCCGTGCTGTCGCCGATAACATCCAGCGGGAGTTGGGGTTCCCCTATCTGACCGAGGATTGGTCCCGCCTGTGGCCGAATCTTTTTTCCGCACTGCGTTTGGAAAAGACCGTGTATTTTCTCGTGCTCTTACTGATGGTTCTGATCGGCGCTTTTAACATCATCTCGACCCTTATCATGGTGGTGATGGAAAAAAGGAAAGACATTGCCATCCTTCAATCCATGGGCGCCACGCGCGAAAGCATAAAAAAGATATTTCTTATCAAGGGATCTGTGATCGGCATTGTGGGCACGTTCCTCGGCGTGTTGCTGGGTTACGTCATTTGTATTCTGATTGAGAAATACCAATTTATTGAGCTCCCCAAGGATGTCTTCCTTATTTCGACAGTTCCCGTGCGAATCTACCTGAGTAATTTCCTGCTCGTGGCGACGGTATCTCTCGCCGTATGTCTGCTGGCAAGCGTCTATCCCGCGCGGCAAGCGGCAAAACTGGACCCCGTGGAAATCATCCGCTATGAGTAATCTCCTTTCGATTCGCGATTTATATAAATCCTTCATCGAAGGCGGCAGAGAGATCTCCGTGTTGCGGGGCGCAAACCTCGATGTGGAAACGGGAGAGAGACTGGCCATCATCGGCGAATCGGGGGTGGGCAAGAGCACGCTGCTTCATATTCTCGGAACGCTGGACCGGCCCACACGCGGGGGGATCTTTTATTTCGGCAAAGAGCTTCCTATGGACGATGAAGCCGCCTTGTCCGCGTTTCGAAACCGGGAGATCGGCTTCATCTTTCAATTTCACTATTTGCTGCCGGATTTTTCAGCCCTAGAGAACGTGATGCTACCGGCGCTGATACAGGGACAGAACGCAGAACAGGCCCGTGACGGAGCCGAAAAGCTTCTTGAATCCGTGGGCTTAAAGGACCGCATGGTTCACCGGCCGGGAAAGCTGTCGGGCGGCGAACAGCAACGGGTAGCGGTGGCGAGATCGGTCATACTCGAGCCGAAACTCATTCTCGCCGACGAACCTACAGGGTCGCTGGACTTCCGCATCGGCGAGGAAGTTCAGGAACTGCTGTTTCAGTTGAACGAAGAACGCCGGGTTGCCTTGATCGTGGCCACACACAACCGTGAATTCGCCAGAAAGATCGGCCGCCAGATGGAGTTGCGCGACGGCCAGCTCTTTCCGGTGTAGGCGCAAGAGATAATTTGGCTTTACAAAAGTAAGCGAATTTGTTACACAAACAGAATAATAGGATCGTCTGTGACCCGGCTCGATTGCATCTGATGAAAGCGAACAAAACATTGTGGGGTGTCAGTTTGTACTTGTGGATTCTCATTCTTCCCCTCGTCCTCTGCTCCGGCCTGGTCAAGGCCTGGGCACAGGAGTCGGTCAAACTAAAAGAAGTCAAAATTTCCGGCAACGTGAGAGTCGAAGATGACGGAGTTCGGCTTCATCTGAAGAGTCGAAGCGGAGATTTATTCGACCCGACACTGGTTGAGCAAGACGTCAAAGCTATATACCGCATGGGTTTTTTCGACGACGTCCGGGCGGAGCTGTCTGAGGGTGTCCTGACTTACATAGTCAAAGAGAAGCCGTATGTGCGAGAGGTGAAAATCCAGGGGGCTTCACAGGTCGGCCGGGACAAAATCGAAACGGCGCTAGGGGTGACCGCGCGCACGATTCTTGAGCGGCGTAAAGTCGCAGAGGGCGTGGAAAAGGTGCGCAAGCTTTATAACGAGCAGGGATATGTCAATGCAAAGGTCGATTATGCCGTTTCGGTCGAATCCAATAACCAAGCCGTTGTCGTGCTCGACATCATCGAGGGTAACCGCCTTCTTATAAAGAAGATAACGTTCCAGGGTAATAAGGCGTTTTCGGAGCGGGATCTTACGGGCTTGATGGCGACGAAGGAAGAGTGGTTATTCTCTTTCATCACCAACCGGGGCGTTTTGGATCGAGACATTCTAACGAATGATATGGCGATCCTGGCGAACCACTATTACGATCACGGGTACATCGATCACAAGATTGACGAGCCTGTCGTGTTGCGCGGCCGGGACGGATTGGAACTCGTGATTCGGGTTCAAGAGGGCCAGCAATATCGCGTTGGCAAAGTACAGCTCGGCGGGGATCTCATTCAAGACGGCCAACAGCTGCTCAAGCACGTAAGAATCACCGAAGGACAGATTTTCAGGGGCAGCCGCCTGCGGGACGATATCACCAAGCTCACGGAGATTTACTCCAACAAGGGCTATGCCTTTGTTCAGGTCGAACCCTTAACCAACATCGACTCGAAGGAGAAAAAGGTCGATGTCGCGTTGGTGGTTGCCAAGGGGCCTCCTGTTTATTTCAACAGGATTTTAGTCGCGGGGAACACCAAGACGCGCGATAAAGTGGTTCGGCGCGAGTTGTTAGCGACGGAGCAGGAGCTGTATTCGGGCACGAAGATCAGTCAGAGCCGAAACGCCCTGCAACGAACCGGCTATTTCGAGGATGTTCAGCTGACGACGAAGAAAACGGATCAACCGGATACGGTCGACTTGTTGATTGACGTCAAGGAAGGCCCTACGGGCACCTTTTCGCTCGGCGCTGGGTTCAGCACCGGTGATGGGTTTATCTTCAATGCCAGCATTGCGGAAAAGAACCTGCTGGGCCGCGGTCAGGGTCTCAGCGGTAGCTTTGCCCTCGGTTCCAGCCGGCAAGATTTTATTGTGAGTTTTAGCGAACCCTATTTCCGAGACAGTCAAATGTCATTGGGCTTCGACGCTTATAACACAAAACGGGAATATACGGACTTCGATGAGAGAAAACTGGGGTTTGGTGTCAACACGAGCTATCCGCTGAAGCATTTCCGATTTCCCTTCTTTGGCCGCGCCAAGCCGGAGCTTGCCAAGGGGTCGGATTACCTGGAAACCGACCAGCCAGTAACGATGTGGGATTATATGCGCGGCGGGATGGCATATGAATTCTACCAGGAGAAGATTAGCGGTGTGGATGCCTCTGCCCCACTGGCGATCCAGGGCGAAAAGGGAACATCTCTGACAAGTGCGATCACTCCGAGTCTCAGTTATGACAGCCGTGACCACTTCTTTAATCCCACGGAGGGAACAAAATCCGCCTTCTCGACTAAATTCGCCGGATTGGGGGGTGATAACGTCTTTTTGCGCAATGATCTCAGCGCAAGGTGGTACTATCCGCTGCTAAAGGACTCGAGCCTCGGAGGGGCTTACGTCCTAGCGTTGGGCGGATCTGTGGGATACGGAGTGGGGATCAAAGAGCGGAGCAACGGGAACAGAGATTTACCACTCGCCGAGCGCTATTTTGTCGGCGGCATAAACTCCGTCAGGGGTTTTGCCGAGCGGAGCATTGGCCCGAGAGGCTGTGACAGCGAGGGCAAGAATTGCGAGATCGTTGGCGGTGACAGGGCGGCCGTCTTTAATGCCGAGTTGCTCTTTCCCATCATGGAACAGTACGGGTTGCGTGGAGTGGGGTTCTTCGATATGGGACAATCATTCCGCGGCTCTGACACGTTTAGTCTTAGTGACTTTAGAAGGTCCGTGGGAGTAGGTGCTCGCTGGATGTCGCCATTTGGTCCCCTTCGAGTTGAACTGGGGTTTCCGCTTAACAAACAATCTGGTGACGACACTTCAGTGCTCGGCTTTTCAATCGGAAGTCAACCCTAGCAGAGAAGTATTCTTCCTAAAAAACATTTGCTGTTTGGAGGTTTAGGTGAAGTATTGGGTCGTTGTTTTTACGACTTTGATGTTTGCGAGTGCCGGTTGGGCCCAGGATCGCGTTAAAATCGGGTTTATCGATATCCAAAGGGCCATTTCGGAGTCTCAGTCCGGGAGACGGGCGAAGGAGAGGTTTCAGGCCCAGGTCAAAAAGGCCGAAAGCGAACTGCTCAAAGAAAAGCAAGAACTCGAGAGGCTTAAAAGCGACCTCGATAAGAAGGGGCCTTTGCTCAAGGAAGAAGAACGAAGAAATCTAGAATCGGATCTGCAGAGACGTTTCGTTAATTATCAGCGCAGCATGCAGGATCAGCAACAGGAACTACGGCAAAAGGAAGGCGAATTGACCGCCGACATCCTCAAGGATCTGGAAAAAATCGTCAACGAGGTTGGAAAGGCTGAAAAGTTCACGCTGATTTTGGAGCGCAATCAGATTCTTTACAGCGATCAAGGGATCGATATAACCAACAAGGTGATCGAAGTCTACAATAACCGCAGCAAGTCAAAGTGACGCCGTTGGGCAAAACGCTTTCCGAGCTTGCGTCGTATGTTAATGGTCGGGTTATCGGCGACGGCAGTGTCCTCATTTCAAGAGTTTCCCCCATCGATGAGGCAGCTCCGGGAGACATTACCTTTCTGGCAAATCCGCGCTATGCCAAGTTCCTGCCAGATTCCAAGGCCAGCGCAATCATTGTAGCACCGGGAATCGTCCCGGAAGCGAGTGGGACGGCAGGGCGAGGTTTTCTGGAGGTGCCACAGCCATACGTGGCCTTCGCCAAAATACTTCAGCTGTTTAGCGTTGCACCGCAGTACGATCGCCTCATCAGCTCATCTGCTCATATCGCGTCCACGGCATTCATAGGACAAGACGTGACGATTTTTCCCAATGTCGTCATCGGAGCGCAAACCAGGGTGGGTGATAGGACGGTGCTTTTCCCCGGGGTTTTCGTGGCGGACGGGGCTGAGATTGGCGATGACTGCGTGTTGCATGCTCATGTCGTGGTGCGGGAAGGATGCCGCATCGGTCGGCGGGTGATCTTGCATGCGGGAGTTGTCATCGGAAGCGACGGTTTCGGCTATGCGGGGGAAGGTGATCAACGCCAGAAAATACCGCAGGTGGGCATTGTCGAGGTGCAGGACGACGTCGAAATCGGTGCCAACTCGACCATCGACAGGGCGACACTGGGGCGAACCGTCATCGGGCGTGGAACCAAAATCGACAACTTAGTACAGATTGCCCATAATGTGGTTATTGGCGAAAATTCTGTTATCGCGGCTCAAGCGGGAATTGCGGGGAGCACCCGGATTGGTAAGGATGTGGTCTTGGCTGGCCAGGTCGGTATCGTAAACCATGTGACGATCGGCGACGGGGCGAAAATCGGTCCGCAATCTGGAATCCCGCGATCAGTGCCTCCGGGCGCTTTGCTGTCCGGTGGTATTGGGGCGGCGCCGCACCACGAATGGTTGAAGGTCATGACACTCTTGCCGCAGTTGCCCAAGCTCTGGGGCACCGTAAGGGGGCTTGAAAAGAAAGTAGCTCAATTAATGACGGGAGGTGGAAAGGAAAGGTAGCGCCCATGCTCGACGTGAACGAGATATTGAAATACATCCCCCATCGATATCCCTTTCTGCTGGTGGACCGTATCTTGGAGATACACGGGAACGAGAAAATCGTTGGCATTAAAAACGTATCGTTCAACGAGAATTTCTTTCAGGGTCATTTTCCGAAGCGACCGGTGATGCCGGGCGTTTTGATTTGCGAGGCGATGGCCCAGGTAGGAGCTATTTTTGCCCACAATGCACGCGGAGGCATCAACGGGGGCGATAAGGTATTTGTCTTAACCGGGCTCGACAAAGTGAAGTTTAAGCGTCCCGTGGCGCCGGGGGACCAGTTGCGGCTGGAGTTGACCTGCCTCAAGCGGCGCGGCTCGTTTTGGAAAATGCAGGGGGTGGCTCTGGTGGACGGGAAGGTTGTTGCCCAAGCGGAGATTTCCGCCATGGAGATCGAGATGGGTTAGGACGCTCTTGATTGGGGTGGCGGAAACATGACCAAGATTCATCAAACAGCGCTGATCGACCCTGACGCGGAATTGGCTTCCGACGTCGAAGTGGGTCCCTTCACGATCATCGGGGCGGGAGTCAAAATTGGAAAGGGGACGCGGATCGGACCTCACGCCGTCGTTGAAGGCCGAACGACACTCGGTGAAGGAAACACGATTTTTCAGTTCGCGACCGTCGGATCTCTTCCCCAGGATCTTAAGTACAAGGGAGAGCCCAGCGAGCTTATTATCGGTGACCACAACACTATTCGGGAGTTCGCCTCGCTCAACCCCGGCACCAAGGGCGGGGGGATGGTGACTCGAATTGGCAATCACAATTTGTTGATGATGTACTGCCACATTGCACATGACTGCATCCTGGGAAACCACAATATCATCGCGAATGGGGCGACTCTGGGCGGCCACGTTGTCATCGAAGACTATGTCATCGTGGGAGGATTGGTGGGCATCCATCAGTTCGCTCGCGTTGGGACCGGTGCGATATTGGGTGCTGGGTCGATGGTTTCCAAAGACGTGCCACCCTTCTGTAATGCGACCGGTGACAGGGCAAGGCTTCGCGGACTCAATATTGAAGGGCTGAAGCGGCGGGGTTTTAGCAAGGAACAGATTGAGGCGTTGAAAAAGACGTACCGAATTATATTTCAATCCAAGTTGAAAACCCGGGATGCGCTGGAGAAGGTTCGCCAAGAAGTGTCCCCGTCGCCAGAAATCGACAAGCTGGTAAACTTTGTTGCCAATTCCCAGCGTGGAGTAAGCCGGTAAACAAACTCTCCCTCATCAAAAATCAGGCCGTTGGTTCGATTCGAGCGCATGAAGAAATTAGGTCTAATCGCAGGCAACGGTAAGTTTCCGCTCATGTGCGCAGAAGGAGCAAGGCGAGCTGGGTTTTCGGTGGTGGCGGTCGCCCATCACGGAGAGACCCCAAAGGAGATCCAGGACGTCGTTGACGACTTGACCTGGGTTTATGTGGGCCAACTCGGAAGGATTATCCGCACCTTCAAACGAGCCGGCATCACCGAAGCCGTCATGGCCGGCGGGATTAAGAAAGTAAAGCTATTGAGCCAGTTCCGGCCGGATTTGCGCGGCGCGCGATTCCTGGCGCGGATGAGGAGACGGGAAGACGATGCCTTGCTGCGCGGCGTGGCAGATGAATTAGAGAGTGAAGGAATCAAAATACTCGCATCGACCTTTTGTCTCCCGCAGATGATCCCGAGCGCGGGGGTCCTAACCCAACGTGCGCCCGACCGCCGACAATGGGAGGACATTCGCATGGGATTTCGCGTCGCAAAGGAAATTGGGCGCCTCGGGATTGGACAAACGGTCATCGTCAAGAACAAAGTGGTGGTCGCCGTTGAGGCCGTGGAGGGTACGGACGCCGCTGTCCAGCGAGGCGGTGGCCTGGCAAAATCCGGCTATGTTGTTGTTAAAGTCAGCAATCCCGAACAGGATCTGCGGTTTGACGTTCCCGCCATCGGGGTGGATACGATCAAGGGCATTAGCCTTACGCGTGGCGCCGCTTTAGCGGTGGAGGCGGGAAAAACGCTCCTGTTAGAAAAAGACCTATTGATTGAAGCCGCCGATTCGCTTGGGATCGCAGTGGTGGCGGTATCGGATTAGGGGCAGCCATGTTTGGACAGTCTAATTCGAAGATTTCGGTTGGAGTCGTGGGAGTCGGATACTTGGGGAAATTCCATGCGGAGAAGTATGCGGCGTCGGACAAAGCCACGTTGATCGGAGTTGCGGATCTTGAGCCAGTCCGCGCGCGGGAAGTCGGCGAACGCCTCGGCACTGAGTTTCTCAGCGACTATCGCGATTTGCTGGGCAGGGTCCAATGTATCAGTATCGCCGTTCCCACCCAGCTACATTATACGGTGGCGCAAGCTTTTCTGAGCGCGGGAGTCGACGTGCTTGTGGAGAAACCGCTCGCCGTGAATCTCACCGAGGCCAACGAGCTTGTGGAGTTGGCTAACGCCAAGAACTGTATCCTGCAGGTGGGCCACCTAGAGAGATTCAACCCCGCCATTCGCCGCCTCGAGGGGGTCATCAGAGAACCCAAATTTGTCGAGTGCCACCGGCTGGCTCCCTTTGTGGAGAGAGGGACCGATGTCGACGTCGTGTTGGATCTCATGATCCATGACATAGACGTGATTGCAAGCCTGGTTCGATCGCCGGTGAAGCGCGTGGAAGCCGTGGGGGTTCCTGTACTCACCGATAAGCCGGATATTGCCAACGCCAGAATTACCTTTGCCAACGGATGCATCGCGAATGTGACGGCGAGCCGGGTTTCCATAAAAAGGGAGAGGAAGGTGAGATTTTTTCAACCCGACGCTTACATCTCCATCGACTATGATCAGCGGCGAGCGCAGATTTTCCACAAGCCGCCTCCGGGCGCGGGGTGGCTCGACATACGCGGGGAGAATGTGGAGTTCAAGGACGGGGACGCCCTTGCCGACGAGATCGATTCATTCCTTGAGTGCGTGCGAACCCGATCGGTTCCCTTGGTCAGCGGGAGCGACGGGTTAAGGGCTTTAGAAATCGCGTCTTTGGTTCGCGCGCAACTCTGACGCTTGCCAGCGTGTCGAACAATCAAATCGTGGCACCAGGCAGGGAAATCATGCTTGTCATAGGCGAGGCCTCAGGGGACATGCACGGCGCGCAGCTGGTTAACGCATTGCACCGGCGTGACCCCAGCGTGAAGGTATTTGGCGTCGCGGGGGAGCAACTGCGACAAACCAAGTTTGAGGTTTTGTTTAACGTGTCCAAACTCACAGGAATGGGCCTCATGGAACTTCTTGGCAGTTTGAGAAACATTCGGGAGGCCTACCACTTTCTGCGCCGGACCCTGCGCGAACGTCGCCCGCGTCTCCTGGTTTTAATTGATTTCCCGGATTTTAATTTGCGTTTAGCGAGGTATGCGAACGCATTGCGAATACCGGTGCTATACTACGTGAGCCCGCAGGTTTGGGCGTGGCGTCGCGGCCGAGTGCGTCAGATCGCCCGTTGGGTCGATCAAATGGCAGTTGTGTTCCCGTTCGAGGTCTCATTTTATAAACGGCATGGAGTGAAGGCGCAGTTTGTCGGCCACCCGCTTTTGGACGCCGTACATATGAAGGACAAGCGCGAAGTCGTCTTGAGAAATCTGGGTTTGGATCCGTCCAAGACCACGGTGGCCTTACTCCCGGGCAGCCGGCGAAAAGAAGTCGGATTTCATTTGCCGGTCATGCTCGACGCCGCGGCGCGATTGAGCAGGATTCGCACCGTGCAATTCCTTTGTGTTCTGGCGAGTACGGTCGAGCGCGGGGAAGTCGAGGCTGCGCTCGAGAGGACCGGTTTGCGAATTCCACTTGTCGAACAAGAGCGCTACGATGCGATCGGCGCGACCGATCTGGTCTGGACCGCGTCGGGGACGGCCACTTTAGAAACCGCGTTGTTGTTGAAGCCGATGATCATCGTGTATCGACTTTCATGGATTACCTATTTTTTGGCGCGTTTGCTCGTCAGGGTGCCTCACATCGGCATGGTGAATTTGATTGCCGGCGAAAGGGTTGTGCCTGAGCTGGTTCAATCCGATTTTAATGCCCCGCGAATGGTTCAGGAGAGCCAGTCCATTCTGGATAACCCCGCTGTGCGCGAAGCAACCGTCGAGAAATTGTCGAATCTCCGGGCTCAACTCGGGCAACCCGGCGCTTCGGATCGGGTGGCTGCTCTGGCATTGTCAATGATGGGATAAGCGTTGCTGGAACCGTACTAAGGAGCGCGAGTGCAAGTTTACATTCGTTTATTGCAGTATCTAAAGCCCCATGTGTGGCCCCATTTCGTCGTTGCGATCATCTGTATGCTCGCTTATAGCGCCACGGATGGGGTCTTGCCTTTTATCGTGCAGCATGTTTTTGACGATGTATTTGCAAAGAAGGACGAGACGATGCTCTTGTACCTTCCGATCGTGATCGTATCGGTCTTTTTGATTCGGGGAGTGGTGAACTTCGGCCAGAGTTATCTTACGGACTATGTGGGTCTTAAGATCATCAACGATGTGCGCAACGCCCTGAACGGCCATTTACAAAACCTTTCGCTGTCTTTTTTCCATCGTCATCCCACGGGGACCCTGATCTCCCGGGTCACTAGCGATGTCTCTCTGTTGCGCTCGGCACTGACGGATGCCTTAGCGTCCTTTATGCGGGATACGACGTCGGTCATCGTCCTCATCGGGGTTGCGTTCGCAAAAGACTGGGTCTTGGCTTCCATCGCTTTTGTCGTTTTTCCCGCCTCGGTGCTTCCGGTGATGCGCCTGAGCAAGAAAATAAAGCGTTTTTCCAAGCGGGGCCAGATCAAGACGGGGCAGTTGACCATGCTGCTGCAGGAAAGCATCCAGGGCAATCGAATCGTGAAGGCCTTCGGGATGGAAAAGTACGAAGGCGAAAGGTTCAAGCGCGAGAATTCGCGCCTTCTGCGCGAGTCGCTGCGCGTCAGCCGAACGAAATCGATCGTGACCCCCGCCATGGAATTGTTAGCCGCATTCGCCATTGGCGCGGTGGTCTGGTACGGCGGCTGGAGCGTGATCGCAGGTGGACGCAGCCAGGGAGAATTCATGGCCTTCATGGCCGCCATGTTTCTCATGTATCAACCCTTTAAAAGGCTGACGAAGACCTATACTGCGGTGCATCAAGCCGTGGCCGGGGCGGAGCGGG
>JBFJNS010000050.1:0-11064 GCA_041618055.1 Binatia bacterium | reverse complement strand
ACCATCCTGTCACCACCACAACTAATAGACATTCTTGAGGATTAGAGTATGGAAGAACGCCGCGACCCGACGCTCGCCGAGAATGTAGGATGGAGTAAATCCTGCGTCAAGATTGCGCTTATCGCGGTCCTTTTCATTTCCGGACTGCTGCTTTCACCCAGTGATTTTCTTACGGCAAAAAAGCCCGATACAAACGACCCGGCGTCAGCCGCGATAAAGCAGCGTCACAAGGGTCTGCTCAAAATTTACTCCATTTTGAAGTCGAATCGGCCCGATATGGAGGAGCCAGAGGCTTGGAAGATTTCTAGCGCTATCCTGAGAGAGAGCACAAGATACAGCTTTGACCCGATACTCATCCTGGCGGTGATCGACGTCGAAAGTAAATTCCAACACGCCGCAGTCTCGCCCGCGGGCGCGAGAGGGCTTATGCAGATCATGCCCAGCACTGGCAAGGCCCTCATTCAGGAAATCGGACTGGCGTCCGCGTCCCTGTCGAGGGGATTCCAAGTGGAACTGTTGGATGATCCCTTGCTAAACATCAAGCTCGGCATCCATTACCTTCACGCTCTGAAGACCTATTTTCAAAACTTGACCATCGCGCTGATCGCTTATAACCTTGGCCCCACGGAGCTTCAGAACCGTTTAAAAAATGAGATTGGGTTTTCCCTGGACTACGCGGCGGGCGTCCTCAGTACGTACCACAAATACAAAACCTTGACCCCGCCGACATTCTGATCGGCATTGGGTTGCCCTGCTCTCGAATGCCCTCTGAAGCGAGGATCTTAATCGCGGGGTGCGGAGCCATCGGTTCGGCGCTCGGCTGTCTGCTTAGAGAAGCGGGCCATGATGTGACCTTGCTGGGGCGCGAATGGCATCTGAACGCGATTCGCTCCACTGGCCTGCGGATGGATGGCATCTGGGGCGAACACTATGCCACTGGATTCCATCTCGCGACTCATCTGAAGGACATTTCCGGCCGATTCGACTTTATCATTATCAGTGTCAAATCATACGACACGGCTCGTATCGTCAAGGCCGTTTTTCCGCTGGCGAACGACGATGGGCTGGTGCTCTCGGCGCAAAATGGCCTTGGAAATATCGAAGCCATCGCGGCCCTGTTCGGCCCCGAGCGGACCCTGGGCGCCAAAGTCCTCGTCGGCGCGAAAATTCCCGAGCCGGCCAGAGTGACCATTACCGTTCAAGCCGCACCGATTTTTATCGGTCCTCTTGAAGTCTCCGATTGCGTGATGATGGAGTCGATTCATTCCTGGGCCCGGGCTTTCCGAGCCGCCCAAATTCCGTGCGAAACCACCGCCCGAATCCTCTCCCACGTCTGGGCCAAGGTTTTTTATAATGCGCCGCTTAACGCCTTGGGGGCCCTCCTGCGAGTCCACTACGGAGCCCTCGCTGATGAGCCGGAACTGCGGCTTCTCATGGACCGAATCATCGATGAAGCGTTTGCCGTGGCAGAAAAAATGAGAATTGAATCACTATGGAAGACAGCGGCAGAATACCGGGGATACTTCTACGACGTGCTCGTGCCCTCCACCTACAACCATGAGAGTTCGATGTTGCAAGACCTTCAGCGCCGCCGCCGTACGGAAATCGATGCCATCAATGGACAAATCTGGCGCTATGGTGAAGCCATCCGGATTCCAACACCCTTCAACGAAACCATGACTCGCCTGATCTGGGAGTGCGAGAAAAGCCATACCGCCGCAATCGCACCGTAGCACTCGTGATAGCAAAGCCTGGCGCTCCTGTGCTAAATGGAGCGAATACAGGAGGACGACGACGGGAACCCATGCATAAATCCGAGCCCTTGTTGCTTTCAGACAAAGCGTTGCAGGCGATTTCAGAACATGCCAAGGAGACTTTTCCCGAGGAATGCTGCGGCGTCGTTTTAGCCAATGATGCGGCGGATCGTGTTCAGCGTCTCAAGAACATCCAAAACCAACTGCACGCCCTCGATCCGCAGACCTATCCGCGCACCGCAGCCACCGCCTACGCCATGGATTATAAGGAACTGGAGCTGATTATAGACAATGCGAAAAGAAACGGGGCGAAGCTCAAAGCATTTTACCATTCCCATCCCAACCACGACGCCTATTTTTCCCCCGAAGATAAGGCGTTCGCAAGCCCGTTCGGCGAGCCCACGTTCCCTGGCACGGCGCAGATAGTCGTCTCCATCTACGATCACGTGGTCAAGAAACTGTGCGCCTTCGTCTGGTCGAACGAGCAGAATGATTTCGTCGAAGTCTCGGTGAAGATAACCTAACAAGCATGCCGGAATATCGCGAAAAGACTGTTGCATCTCTGGGGTTGAATATCCACTATCTCGAGTGGGGAGACCCGGTGGGTGCGCCGCTGCTGCTGGTACACGGTTTTTTGGACCAAGCGCAGAGTTGGCGGCCGTTTGTTGCCGCGCTCAAGGACAGAGCCGCCACCCACCCCTGGATCATTGCGCCGGATTGTCGCGGGCACGGAGACAGCGGCTGGGTTGGCGCGGGCGGCTATTATCATTTCCCCGACTACGTCCATGACCTCAACAGCGTCATTCGCGCAGTCGGTGCGTCTCAGGTAGCGCTCATCGGCCATTCGATGGGAGGAACCATCTCCTTTCTCTACGCCGGGACCTTTCCCGCAAGGGTAACGAGACTGGTGCTCATCGAGGGCCTCGGTCCCATAGGCATGAATTTCTCCGCGGCGCCAAACCGCATGGAAAAGTGGATCAACGAAGTCCACGAACGAGGCCGGCATCATTTCCGCGAGCACCCCGCCATTGAATCTGGCGCCCGCCAACTTCAAGAGACAAATCCACGGTTGAGTGCCGAACTTGCACTCGAACTTGCGCGCTCCGGCATGAAGCAAAGGGCTAACGGCAAGTGGATCTGGAAATTCGATCCGCTGCATCGCACTGCAGCGCCGCAGCTCTTCTACTCGGGCCAAGCCATAGAGTTCCTCCGCCGCGTCGAGTGCCCCGTGCTCCTCATCGAGGGCAAACACAGCCATCAAACCCACCGTCCCGACAAACAGCAAAGAATGGATGCCATCAGGAACAAACGATCCGTCATCATCGACGACGCCGGTCACATGGTGCACCAAGACAACCCGCAGGTTTTGGCAGACGTGGTGCTGAAGTTTCTCGGCGATTGACGCTTCGTCGAGCTAGCCCCGGCCTTTCATGGATCCCCGCACTTCTTCGGCGCGCTCTATTTAAGATTCCCATGATCCCGCGCGAATGCCTTTCGGACGCGCACTACCCCGGCGCCAGGCTTGGCGATCCGGATAACATGCAAACAACTCGCAAGTAGGCGATGTCCCCTTCGGGCTGAACCGTTCGCGTCTCGAAGACATTCGAGCTGCGGAATCCGGAGTGGCCTGGCCGCGAGCCGCAAACGCGACCAGATTCGCAACTGCCTGTCAAGAGACGCGTGTTTTTTCCCCGCTCGGAACTTGACTGTTGCACGTCACTTGGGTGATTATTATTGACGAAACACGGTGCGGCGTCGGAAGCCGCGGTGAGTCGCCGCGACAAAGCTTTCGACGCAGGGACCGATAGAATTGGAAGGACTTTCTGTGAAGCGCGGTAAGGTTCCCGACCAACACATGAAGTCAAATAGCCGAGAATCCGGCAAACGGCACAAGAGCGGACCGGTTCATGGCAAACGCCGACCGACGGCCGACCCATCACCTGTGTCTGTCGACGTCACAGCACGGGAGTCTTGCCGTTCCCCCGAAGTCCCTCAGTCATGGAGCGAAAAGAAAAGGCTTTTTCTGCGCGTCGGCGATGAAGTCAGCCATGCTCGCTACGAAGAGTGGGGGCTTGGAGTCGTCATGGAAGTGATGACGTCGTCCGTGCCCGGCGGCACCTGTCTCGTCCGTATCCGATTTCAGGACGGCCAGCTGCGTTGCTTCAATAACGACCTAGACAACGAGACTTGTTGTTACTATTTTGGTATGCGTCGCTACTGGAACCCAAACCATGGCGTAGATGCCATTCGGGGAAAATTCTTTGCCTTAAAGGGTTAGGACAATGCGAAAACATTTCAGGGTTTGGACGGCCGCTATCACGCTTTCGTTGATCATCGCAAGCTCTGCGTTTTCTCCCGTGCGATCGGAAGACGCTATCGAAAAAGCGGCGATCGGCGTGGGCGTGACCGCAGGGAACATGTGGTTTATTCCCGTTAAGGCGATCTCTGTTTCGATGGGCCTGTTAAGCAGCGCCGTGTCAGTGATCTTTTCAGGCGGTGATGTCGATCTTGCCCGGCAAATAGTTAAAGATACGACCGCCGAGCCCTATTTCATTAATGTCGATCTGGCAAAGAAATCGATTGGGGAACGACCCGAGTTGCAAAGCAAAAAATAAGCGGCGCCGCACCGCGCCTTGCCAAGGACGAGATGAGACGCCGCTTTGTCGCGATCATCAATTAGCCCTCTTAACCCGCCAAGTTTTTCTTGAAGAAACCGGATGTCCTGCTCCAGGCGTCCTTCGCCGCTTCGGGATGATAGCGGTCTGCGTTAGTGTTATTGTTAAAGGCGTGCTTGGCCCCCGGGTAAACCTTTACATCGAAGCTCTTTCCGGCCTTCGCCATCGCGGTCTTTAGGGGCTCCACTCCGGGCATGATGTTGGGATCGTCTTCACCGTAATTGCCCATGACTGGACAAGGAATGTTTGCCACCGATTCCAGCGGATCGGGATTACGGCCGTAGTAAACCACGGCGGCGTTGAGATCTTTGCACTTCGTCGCGAAGTTGAGTGAGTTGCCCCCACCCCAACAGTAACCGACAACGCCGACTTTGCCGTTAACATAATTTTGCTTCTTCATGTAGGAAACCGCCGCCGTGAGATCTTCGGCCACCATCGCCGGCGTCACTTTTTTGATCGCTTCCGTGGCTGCGTCGCTCCCATTGTATTGATCGCTGCCGCCGATGCGTCCCATGCAATCCACTGCAATCGCCGCAAATCCTTCTTTCGCAAAACGACGAGCGACATCTTTGATATGATTCACGAGCCCTCTGTTCTCGTGAATGACAACTACGGTTCCAAGATTCTTGCCATCCTTCGGCCGAGACACATAGGCACTGACATTGCCCGCATTGCCTGGAAACTGGACCATTTCCGAAGTCAGGCTCGAGTCATTGGGATCCACAAAATGGTCTATGGTTTGAGCCATCGGTCTCATTCCTCCTTTTTTTTTCTGTCGTCTTCGAGGCCCCATCTATAGCGAAAATCGATTGACAATTCCAGTGGTCGGAAGACTCTTCGTCAGGCGACCTCGCAGGGGCTCGGGCTGCGGGTACATCGACACGGAAAATACAATGCGGGAGTGTAGAGGTTCGCTTGGAATGAGCCTATGCAGAATGACGCCCTGGGAATTTGCCTCTTTACACCAGGACGGCGGTGGTCGCGCTGAATTCCAGCGCGTAGTTGTTCTAACCCGAAGGAAATCTTGGGTGGACCGATTCTAGCTCGTGCCGCCTGCGGTCGAGGAGGCCGAAGAAGATTCGTTTTTGCCTGCTGAGCTTTCCGCTTTCGACTCGCTCTTGGACTGTTTAGGCTCCGACGCGGCTTTCGCACCGTTACCCGTTTTTGCCTCGCCTTTCTCTTTACGAGCATAGTCGGTAATGTACCATCCCGTACCCTTGAGTTGGAAGGAGGTATTGGAGATCAACTTCTTTACTTTGCCCTTGCAGGAGGGGCACCTGCTCAATGCCTTTTCCGTGATCCTTTGCGTGACCTCAAATGGGCCACACTTTTGGCAGTGGTACTCGTAAATTGGCATGAAAAATCCTCAACTTGTGGAGTTTGGTCAAACCTAATCATTTGACGGCCGATTGTCAATTGACTCGGCCCCCACTATACACCGCGCTGACGTGTTTGGCCACGCCGATGGCAAAATCCGCAAAGCCAGCCTCTGGGCTCGGGCGGGCCAGGCAACATTCATGGAATGGCTAAGGCGAGCACCTGGAATTTGGCCATCGAGCCCGGGGCGCCGAGTAGACATCGGCGCTTTGATACCGGGCGACCCCGTGTTAGTTGTTGGAGGTCAGGCATTTGGGGCTGATGCAAGAAGAATACTTGGGGCTGCCAGGCAGCGGGAGGTTTCCCTTTTCGTCGTCATTGACGAAGTTAAGATTATTCATTTTGGGCAATCTGTTCGCCAAACCCTCATGGCCCGAGATGGCTGCCCGCCGCAAGACGGTGGAAATTTGTAGCGGCCGCCAAACAGGAGAAACCTTGCAACCGATGCGGCGCCTCCTCTAATCGAACTTAGTCGCTCACTTGGAATTACTCTCGACATGACCGACGCACCCACTGAGCACAACGCGGACACCACAAGCCGCTTCTCCGCGTTTCGCTACCGCGACTTTCGTCTTTTCTGGAGTAGCGTTCTCATTTCCAACATTGGCACCTGGATGCAGATGACGGCCACCAACTGGCTGCTTTATGAGCTCACCAACTCTCCCATGCAACTAGGGCTCAACGGCGTCTTTCGCGCCGTCCCGTCGCTCGCGCTGGGACTCATCAGCGGAACCTTTGCGGATCGTTATGATCGGCGACGGCTGCTGCTCTGGACGCAGAGCATTTCCGGCTTGCTCGCGTTGTCTCTCGGCCTGCTCGACAAAAGCGGGAACATCCAGGCGTGGCATATCTATGCATTTACAGCGTGCAGCGCTATGGTCGGCTCTCTCGACGCGCCGGCACGCCAAGCCCTGTTTCCCTTGCTCGTGCCGCGCCCGGTATTACCGAACGCGGTGGCGTTGAATTCCTTCCTTTGGAAAGGGGCAGCCTTGTTGGGTCCATCGCTCGGCGGCATCGCGATCAGCCTTATGGGAACATCAGGAGCGTTTTTCGCCAATGCCGGAAGCTTTTTCGTCGTTGTTATCGCGCTCTTGAGCATGCGAACTTCGACGAAGAAAGAACACAAACGACGCCATTTCCTCACTGAAACCACCGCGGGCTTTTCGTACATCGTTTCTCAGCCCATCATTCTGGGCGTCATGATCATGGAGGCGGTTTCGTCGGTGTTCGGCCTGGACAATGCGATGCTCACGATATTTGCCAGCGACATCCTGCGCGCCGGCGCCGATGGCTTCGGGCTGCTTCTTTCGGCTCGCGGCCTCGGCGCAGTCATTGGATCCGGCGCTTTTATCGCCATTGGACAACGCCCCGACCAAGGCAGAATTCTCTTCCTTGCCGCGATCCTCTACGGCGCGGGGTTCGCCGCATTCGGTCTTTCGCCATCACTTTTCTTTGCCCTCGCCCTCCTGACATTTGTGGGGGCGACAGATGCCATTTGGTCAGCCGCTCGCGCCACGATATTGCAGATGACCACGCCCGAGGCATTTCGCGGCCGGGTCATGGGCGTGTTTCAACTGAGCAACCGAGGGCTCCACCCGCTCGGCCAGATGGAAACCGGATTGGTCGTTCCCCTTATCGGCGCCCGTGAAGCCACGGTCTGCGGCGGGCTATTGGTCTCGCTGGTCACACTAATCACTGCGTCGCGAGTTCCGGCTATTCCCAAATTTCGCTGGCAAGCCTGCGAGAGCCAGGCCGTCCAAGGCCGCGCTTTGCCGCGCGAACCAGAGGAAAAGTAAAGGTGGGGCCGCCAAGCGGTGGGATGCCAGCCCGAATTATGGTCCGAAGAAAAGTGGCGACTTTGTTTAGATGAAAGGGTGAGCCTGTCAAAATGCCCCCAGCTTCAGTATCCAAAGGGTTTAAAATGCCAACCGAACTCAAGGTCGAACTCGAACCTTGAACTCAGACTTCGAATCGTATCCAGGTCACGATAAGCAACGAAGGAACGCAGGCAGGACCCAAAGATTTCAGTCACCTGGGTATGTCATCCAGGGCGAACCACACGACGAAGCCGGTCGAGATAAAGTCTAGGGCGGGGATGCCACGACGCGACACGCCGCTTGCTCGGATAGTTATCAATCTCGGGCAAATGCGACACTAGCCCGGGCGAAAGCCTCAAAACTTGAAAAGCACTTCCTGCCTCATTCCGTTAACAGTGAGGGGCAATTCTGATTTACGGCTGCCTTATGGTCGCTATTCAATTCGACTGCTTTCATTTCTCTGGCCCGGCAGAGGCCTAAAATGTCTACCGCAGCGTACCGTAGGTCCGAATTGGTCAGGATGGCCCCGCTCAGGTTGGCCTCCCTCAGGTTAGCCCCGCTTAGGTTAGCCTTGTTCACGATAGCCCGGCTCAGGTTAGCGCCGCTTAGGTCGGCCCCGCTCAGATCGGCCCCGCTCAGGTTGATTCCCCTGAGGTCGGCCTTGGTCAAATTCGCCCTGCTCAGGTAAGCGCTGCGCACGTTGGCTTCTCTCAGGTCAGCCCCGCTCAGGTTAGCCCCCCGCAGGTCGGCCTTACTCAGGTCGGCTCCGCTCAAGTAGGCGCGGCTCAGGTTTGATCCCCTCAGATTGGCTCCGGTCGAGTTGGCCCTGCTCAAATAGGCGCTGGTCAGATTGGCCCCCCTCAGGTTGGCCGCGTTGAGGCCAGCCCTGATTAGGTTGGCCCCGGTCAGGTCAGCCCCGCTCAAGTTGGCCCCGGATAGCTCTGCACCGATTAGGCTTGCTCCAGAAAGTTTGGCTTCACGCATATCCGCGTCCCGCATCTGAAACCTGCGTAAGTCGACGTTCTGCAATTTCGCGCCATACAGGTAAAGGTTTCGGGTGAGGAGCAGTTTGCCCCCGTAGGTGATCACCGAAGCAGCGTACAGGAACAACGCTATATCAGCAGCCAGGGCCACCCAAAGAAGTCGATTCCAGTGGCGAGATGCTCCCGGTTGGCGTCGGATACGCAGAAAAATAAAACCCGCAGTAACGGCACAACTTAGGATTACGAAGTGGGGAGCATCAGGACGTGGCAAGGCCTTCCAGGTCAAGACAAACAATACAAGAACCACTTGCCAATAGAATAAAACCCCGGAGAAAAACCTTGGCACAGTCTCGTCTATATTAAAAATCGTCAAAAGTTTTTTATCTGCCTGAAGCCCGGTCGACGAATAGTAGATCCATTTTCCAACAAAAACGTGTAAATACAGAGCCGTCGCGACCAGGATGACAGGGACCAAATAAAGGAATGCAAGAAATGAAATCTCGGTATTTGCAAATGGCGGTTTGATCGTCTTCCCCAAGCCGAGTAACGATTCGTCCGTAGCTCCAAGACTGACTAGAGAGAAGATACAAAGCCCAAGCAATATGAGACTTGTTCTACGAATCGTTTCTGAGCATTCCCTATGCAGCTTCTGAAGATCTCGAGGCTCAATCGCAACCTGGGCCTCCTCCGGGAACCACCAAAACCGCGGGGCTCTCGTTCGATCAGAAAGCCTCGTCAGCACTTTGTAAACTCGATCCCTCAATTGGCTAATCTCTTACTAATTCTAAAACCGTAATCGCTCACCGGAGTTTATCCCAGCGCGGTTTTTCCATAAGCCATCAACGCGGTGACAACGTAAAACTAGTCCCGTGAGCAGTTGAAATGAGACGGCTGCTGGAAAACCGGTTCCGGGTGAGAAGCGGGCGCGACGCTCTGGCGAAATGGGTAATGATGAAACCCCGTGACACTTTGACTCCGAGGTGCAGCTATGACGCGATACTCTCACCGGAACCTTTAACCTGTCAACTCGTTTTCTCTACCTGCCCTAAAATGCGGCGTAAAAATCAGGCGCACGGTACCGAATCGGCCGCTGCTCCTCGTTTTTCGGGTTTAAGGGATGGCACGATTCGATATCTGGCAAGACCCTTGCGGAAAAACGAAGGAGTTTTTCCCGGTTCCATTTGCGAAGGTTCTCCCGCCGTCAACTACGAAGCAATCATCGGATAGCCAGTCGACACGGCTCAACCCTCAATTCGCCGCGACATCTGAACAATGGCAGCTAAGCAGGCGCGCTCGCGCTTGGCTTTTCACTGCAGCCCGGGTGATAAGAACCCATCCGACAGGTGGCGCCCGCCTTTTTCATCGCGGATTCAAAATCGCGGTGCACGGTGGGATCTTCGTCTTCAAACTCGATTTGCCCGCCGCCCTGCTTCACGCTGGTATAGGTCGAGCCCTCTCCGTCCTGCATGCGCATGAATCGGTAACGCCAATTGTTCCAGCGCAGCGCGAGGTAGCGCGCCGGCTTCGCACCCGAATTGAAATGCTGGTGGAACCATTGATCGGGAGGCACGACGACGCTTCCCGGCTTCCAGTCGACGCGCTGCGTCTCTTTGCCCTCCGGCCAAAGAATCGAATAGCCTTGCCCGGAGAGGATAATAACATGGGCGCCGGGACCGTGACGATGGGCCTTCTTGTACGTTCCGACGGGGAACTCGGAAATATGGGCCCCCATCGTCTGCCCTGCCAAGTTGAATTTCATGTTGGTACTACCCTTGCCCCGCTCGCTGTAATCAGCCAGCCCTATGGTGTGGGTGTCGGGCACGAAGTTTGTCGTCATGAAAAAACGCCCCGTGACCTGGCCTTGGCCGCTGAAATAGCCTTCGGTCGCCGGATCGAAGCGATCGGTAAACGCATAGTCGTTATCGAAAATAAAGGCGACGTTGTGAAACAGATTCATCATGAAGCAGCAATTGGTCACGGCGAAATAACGCGCCGTCTCGCCGCCGCTGGCATTGAAGTGCTGGTGCGTCGCATTGAGCGGAATCGCGAAGAGGCTTCCAGGTCCCCATTCAAAGGCATGCTTCCTGCCCTGCTTTTGCCACACCGTGGTCGCTCCATACCCTTTGCTCACATAAACCATCTCTTCGTATAAATGCTTCTGCGGTTTAGTTTTGCCCCCGGGTGGGATCTCGCAAACGTAGGCGTCGTTTACCCCGCCGGTTCCGTCAAGAACGACAAAAGAACATGGCACTCCTTTGAGATCCCATGGCACGACGTCCACTGTGTTGATGTCGGCGAAAAAACCTCGCAACACAGGAATCTTCTGCGCCGCCTGCCACTCCCGATAGGTATCGACCCGCTCCGGTTTAAGATCGTCCGTCATTTTTGCGTCTGCTGTCACTTTGTGCCTCCTGACCTCCGACAATTGCGTCTCGCGCCCCTCGTTTGACGCGTCCTT
>JBFJNS010000049.1:0-11082 GCA_041618055.1 Binatia bacterium | reverse complement strand
TGCGTGTGGCCGCAGCCTTTGCAGTAGGGGAAGTGCGGTTCGTCTACCAGATATGAATCGATGACCGGTGTTGTCTGCATGGTGCTTGGCCTCCCAAAAGAAACAACTTTCACCCGTCGAGCGAGGACAGAATATCCCTCGGGGTAATCATGCCGCCAATCTTGTTTACGCCCACGACCTCTCGGCCCGCGAACAGGTGGCGGATGAGACTTCGATACTGGCCAGTGAGGTTTTCTTCCGCGACGAGGACGCGGCGCGCGCCGTCGAGGGAGTCGACGATCTGGCGCTCGGGTATTGGAAACAAGGTCAATAACTGCAGCAGCGAAACCCGCCGCCCCTCTTGCCGCGCCATCCTCACGGCCTCGCGCGCTGAGCGCGCCGTAATACCGAAGCTGATGATCAGGCTCTCAGCTCCCGGCTCAGTGTCCGCTTTTACCATAGTCATTTCCGAAACTCTGCGTTCGATTTTTTCCTGCAGATGAGCGAGCAGCTCAATGGTCTCCGGATCGTTCTTCTTCAATTGGCCGAGCTTATTGTGCGCGGATCCGGTGATGGTGACCTTAGAACTGCCCCCGACAGGCGAAAAACAGGGCACGTCCTCGGGTGCTTGAAAAAAATAACCTCCCGAGGCATCGGGGTGGTGTCGTTCCGGTGTTTCGGCGGCGCTTGGCAGTGGCATCTTGCGTCCGACAATCGGGATGGGTCTGAGTTTAGACAGATCAACGCTTTCGGCAGTCGTGCCCACCTCCTTGTCGGAAAGCAAAACAACGGGTGTTCGCAATCTTTCGGCCCAATTGAAAGCATGCAGGGTCAGCTCGTAGCACTCCATCGGATCGCTGGGATAGTATACCGGCAGGGTGTAGCCGCCCGAAGTTACGAACTCGGCAAGAAGGAGATCCCCCTGGGCGCCCTGCGTGGCGCCTCCGGTGCTGGGCCCGAGCCGCTGCACCAGGGCCACGACGACCGGCGTTTCCGTCATGACGGCGTATTGCAGCGTTTCGATCATTAAGCACCACCCGGGGCCGGAGGTTGCGGCCATGGCCTTGAAGCCTCTTTGCGAAGCTCCGACACAGTAGCAAAGCGCGGTTATTTCGTCGGGAGCGCCTATCGCAACGTCCCCCCGCCGCTGCAGTCGGTCGGTCATCTCTTGGTAGATCTCCGATGCCGGAGTGATCGGGTAGCCGCTAAAGAAGCGGCACCCCGCGGCCAGCGCCCCCTCCACCACCATCTGATTCCCTGAGCGGATCACAAACTTATCCATTGGCTGGGCCTCGCGTATCGTCGGCGGTAGGCAAGTTGGGATTTTCTGCCCGCCAGGCGGCGCCAGAATGACCCCGCACGGCAAAGTCCATGCGCGCTGCTTGCTCGACCGCCCCAGGCGATTCTCTTAGATACTTAGTTCCTGACAACATCATCTATCCATCGAGTTCGGGATAGTGGCGAAAGATGCCCTGTTGATTGAACGGCAGACGCCGCGGCGACGACAAGTAGGCGGCAAGCCGGCGGCGAGTCATCACGCGATCGTGCAGCGCCACTAGCCTCGGGTACTTTGGCTCCAGATTTCCCATCACCCGCGGAAACGCGTAGCGCAAACCGGCCACCATCTGGAACAGAGACAAATCGACGTAAGAAACCGCCTTGCCCATCAGATAGTCGGTTTTGGAATTGCGCTTGAACACGCCCTCGAAGTAATCAAGGAACTTAGGCAGCCGTTCGGCCGTGAAGTCGACGGCGCGTCGAATGGCTTCACGCTTCTGCTCTTCGAAGTAAATCCCGCCGGAGATCGGATGATGCGTATCGTGGACTTCGACTACCCAGTCCGCAATCGTGAGCTGCAACTGGTGAGCCCAGAATTGGGCCGCCTCCGTTTTTGGCACGAGGCCTAGACGCGGACCAAGGAATAGAAGAATGTTCGCCGTTTGGGCGATCACCAGCTTGCCGGCTCTCAGAAAAGGCGGGGCGAAGGGCGGCTGTTTCACTGAACGGCTTTCCAGGAAGTGCATCAGGGCCGGCATGCCCTGCTTCGGCAGGCGTGCAATGTCCACGTAGTCCGCTCCCGTATCCTCCAGTGCAAGCCGGACGAACTCGCCGCGGCCCTGGATGGACGGCCAGTAAAATAGCTCGTAGCGCATGGGAGTATCCTCCACGTTAGATTTTCAAGTTTGGTTCTGTTTCTAAGTTCGGGATCTTCTGCTGCGTACCTGAGCGTCGGAAGAGCTTCGTAAGTGAGCCGTTGCCTTTCGCTTGCCGCGCGACACTCATCTGTCGCTGTAAGCAGATCTCAGCGGCCGTTGAATCCGGTTTGGCGTCACACGGGGAAGAGCCGGCACTTAACATCATATCGCTGCGGAAAGGGCTCATTCCGTTTTTTTGGTTACCGGCTTCTTTGCGTCGGAGCGGCGTCTGTTGGGTCCCCATACGCGCTGAAAATAACTGTCGGCCAGGTGAAGAGCGCCAACAGGATTGTGCGCCAACACACGGTCCTTGGCGACGAGTGTCGTAGCCAAGCCCTTGGAGTAGCGGAAAAAAAGGCTGTCGTGTCCTACGCAAAGCCCGAGGACGATATTGAATTCGCAGCCGGCGCGATTCAAAAACTCCGCCTGTGACACGGGGTTGCACATGGACTCGTACTGGCCGGGCCTGATTTTTTCCCGGTCTTCGAGGCCGATTTTTTCTTTACAGACGGCGCCGTTCTTGCACGAGATGGAAGCTACCTCGAATCCGTGACTCTCAAGGATAAGGCTCAGCGTGTGGGCGAGATCGACAAAGCTGATGCAAGTAGCGATACCGAGCCTCGTGAACCCCATTTTTTTGGCAAATGCGCAAATTTCCTCGACGCGTGTCCACTTGCAATATCCCTCGCTTTCCACGAGGGCCGAAACGCGAGCCACGCGGCGGACGAAGGGATCGTTGTCATAAGCCTCCCACGCGGCGTCGATCGCCTCTTGGTCCAGCTTCGAAGGACAAAAACCTGGCCTGTACTCCTCGGCCTCTCCGTCACGGCAGGTCCTTACCGTAGGCGGACAATATGCGCATCCGGGATAATCGTAATCCATTGATGAGTCTCCTCAGCGAAAATTAAATGGCGCTCTTGATCCTTAGAATTCAAAGTATAGCTCGTCTGCGCGGGTGCACCAAGGGAATGTGGTCACAAAAGAATCGCCCGAACCTACTTCGAGGACATGTTTCACGCGCCAGCGACTAACGCAAATGCCTGGCAAAAAAATCAAATGTTCTAGGCCATGAAGCCATCGCTGCCTGCGGGTGGTACTTGGCCGAGCCGAGATTGGCAAAAGCATGCCCGGCGCCCGGATACGAATAGAATTCGTGGGCCTTGCCGAGACGAGTTAACTCGGAATCCAGTTTGCGCATATCGGCGGGCGAAGGGTTTTGGTCTTTCTCGCCAAAGTGGCCCAGAAGCGGACAACCAATCTGGGTCGTGCGTTCAAACGGGGACGGACCGGTTCCCCATGGCCGCATGGTGTCGCTCCCGTAGTACATGACACCAGCTTTGAGCTCCGAGCTGGCGGCGGACATCAGATATACCACGCGTCCGCCCATGCAGAATCCAACGATCCCGAGCCGATCGGAAATCACACGGGGATGAGATCTCAGAAAACCAATCGTTGCGTTCACGTCCTTGATGACACTGGCATCACGGAGCCGGCCGCGGCGGGTGGCTCCGTCGTCCTTACAATCCGGTGGGTCGCGGTGGAAGAGATCGGGCGCAACGGCAACGTGTTTTCCCTGGGCGATCATGCGGGTGACTTCGAGAAAATCCTCAACGCCGCTCTGGCCCTGAATCACGATTACTCCTGGTGCCGGTTCTTCCGTATCCGGAAGGCTGACGTAAAGTCTCATGCTGGAGTCATCAACCGTTATATTCTCCCAGGACGAAGCCATGGCAAATCTCCCATTGCGACTGATTGGCCCAAACCAAAAAAGGCCGGCAACAGTCATTCAATAACGAATCCCACGCCGGCATGTCAACGCCAATCCGGCTTTGATTTCGTATCTCGGTGGCCACCGATGGGTACTTCTGATCCCGCCTCCGCAGAAGGCGACGGGCTCCGGCCGTGGATGAACGCGTAGCGCTTACTGCGGAGAACGCGGGGCGGGGGCGTATGCTTCGTTGAATTCCACGGCGCTCTTCGCATGCCAGAGGCGGCGTTCTTAAGGTTCCACAGCCCAATGGATAGCAAGGGTTCCGTGTGTGTGGTCCATGTGGATGTGTGCCTAAGCATGGCGTCCCCTTGTGCCGATGGCAAGGTGAAGCATGGATTCTTGTTTGTGCGCTAAGTTATTAAATTAAATAAACAACTTTTGGAGCGAGCCGAGCTTGACAGTGCGGTGTTCGCTTCGTAGCATGGGTGATGTTAAGACCCGCGAAAAAAAGGGGGGAATGATGTCTAAAGCAGAGACCGCGACGAGCTTGCAGGCCTATAATTACGAGAGCTTCTCACGATCGGAATCAACCAATATGTCCGGGGAATTCAAACGCCGCATGCGTGCGGGTGAAGAGGCGCCGGATTTTGAGCTTCCAACCCTCGACGGACAGCGGATTCGTCTCTCGAGTTTTCGGGACAAGAAGCATGTCCTGCTAGAATTCGGCAGCATTACCTGACCGCCTTTCGTGGGCGAGGTCTCGCCCCTGAATCAGCTTTATGCTCGTTTCCGCGATCGCGGCTTCGAGTTTCTTACGATCTATGTTCGTGAGCCGCACCCCGGTGAAAATTACGGCCCTCATCGAACCTGGGAGCAAAAACTGCAATATGCTCGTGATTGCCGCGAACAAGACGGAATTGCAAACCCGATGGTCGTCGACGACCTCGAGGGCACCGTCCACCGCGCTTACGGCTCAATGCCGAACATGATCTACGTCATCGATAAGAACGGGAAGATAACTTACAAGGCTATGTGGACGGATCGCGCTGAAGTTGAAGCGGTACTGGAGAATCTCGTTTTAAGTGATGAATTGCAGGGCCAAGGCATCAGAGTAAAGCCTTCTTATACAGAGAAGATCAATTATGTTCCTGCCCAGTACGCCAGCGGTTTACGGGAAAAGGTATTCGGGAGGGCGGGGGAAAAGGCCTGGCAGGATTATCGTGCCGTGTATCCTGATAAGCCGAAATAGCACACCACAATTCTTTGCAAAGACTGTTTCTGCCCAGATCCCTGCGCTGAAGGCGTGTTGTGCGAGCGCCCACACTTGCGGACTGGTGAAAACGGGTACGCATGCTTCGGGGGCCTCAGCATGAATGGACTTTGTTCAAGTATCTCAACCCCCATCCGTTTGTTCTGAGCGCGTCGAAGGACTCCTAGGGGTTTTTCAGCAGCCTGCTAGGTTGCTGCTTTAGCGTCCATGGTATGACGCGTACGTTTTGTTGGGGTGGAAGCTGTGGAAATGGGCGACGCAGCGGGAAGGGGTGCGCAAAGGGCTCGCGCGATCGCGCCGTCGATTGGAATCGCTCGATGGGTGTTGTTGGACATCGGCCTATGATTCCGGTAACTAGATTATTGACTGGCTCAGATGCCCAGTGGTTTCGCCACACGTGGTCAGAGCGGCAGCGGTGATGTTTTTTTCGCGGACGAGCAGGAAACTCCTATGAAACCATCCTTAAAGATAACCGTTCGGCATATTATGACGAGAAATCCGCATACGCTGGAAGTGGACGATGTGCTGGATCTTGCAGACGATCTGATGACCATGGCCCGTATCCGGCATATTCCGATTCTTGAGCGCGGAAAAGTTGTTGGCGTGTTGAGCCAGCGGGATCTATTCTTCTCCGCTCTTGTGAAAGCCATGGGATTGGACCAAAGGGAGCAAAAGGATTTGATGAAAACGATTCGGGCGCGGGAAGTGATGAGCCACCCCGTCATTACAATCGCACCCGACGTCAGCGTCAAAGAGGCGGCCCGTTTGATGGCGGATAGTAAAATCGGCTGCCTGCCTGTGGTCGAAGGCAAGCAGTTCGTCGGCCTGGTGACGGAAACCGACATGCTCCGCCATCTCGCCAGCTTTAGGTAAAAAACTGGGCGCAAAGGGATAGGCCGCGTTATGAAAACGAGAAAGGCGAGGTCGGCACGGACCGGCGTTAAACCGCAATGCGGCCTGTGTGGAAAGCACAGGAACCTAGTTAAGACCGGCTGCTGCGCGAAGATTTAGTATCTTCGTTGTAGGCAGAAAAAATTCGTGACCCATCTCGTCGGTCGTGGCGGCTAGTTTGCACAACCCCTCAGTGCGGTGACAAAGAAGTTTGCGGAGAATTGGGCTATAATACGCATAATGGAAACGCCCCCTTCGCGTACGACCATCATCACCAGGGTCATTCGGGACGGCCGGCCTTCAAACTCAGAGTCTAACTGGGAAAAGGCCACACCAGAGGAGCGAATCAAAGCCGTTTGGGACCTGACGCTTATCTGCCTTGCTTGGCAGTCAAATCAAACCGATGAGCCGCGACTTCAGAGATCTATTAGCCGAATTCAACGCCCGCGACGTTGAGTTCCTCGTGGTCGGCGCTCACGCGCTGGCCGCGCATGGTCATGTCCGAGCCACGGAAGACCTCGATCTCTGGGTGCGTCCCGATTCGGAGAATGCAAAAAGAGTGATCCAAGCTCTAATAGCTTTCGGTGCTCCCTTGCACGACCTGACTGAAGAAGACCTTACTCAACCAGGCGTTGTTTTTCAGATCGGCGTCGCGCCGGTGCGGATCGACGTACTCACTGCCATTGATGGAGTTGATTTCCCCGAGGCATGGACGGCACGGTTGATTACGAAGTTCGACGATCAGCCCGTCGCGGTATTGTCCCGAGAACACTTGATCAAGAACAAGCGCGCGACCGGGCGAACCCAGGACTTGGCAGATTTGGAAAGATTGTTGGGAAAGAGCACCACGCAGTCTTGAGCATCTACGAATCCACCCGCCTATGAGGCGAAGAAATGCTCTTCCCTTTCTTCCCTCCCGCGCCGCGATTGGGCTGCCCGGCGGTTTCGCCCCAGGCAACTTCCGCCACTTTGTGGGGCCGTAGCGCTGCGAGAAGCTTTAGATTCGGACAGTCACGGCGGTGAATCGAAACTCCCCGTCCCTGCGTGGTGATGTATCCTCCGATGGGCTCGCCTGGTACTGGTTTGCAACAACCTGCTATCTTGGTCAGAACGTTACTGGTGCCGTTCACCAACAGGGTGCCCCGCGGATGTGGAGGCGTTACAGGCAATTGAACGGGAGCGCTCGGCGGCGGAGATGGTGGGAGCTGGCTGCCGAGCGCATGGCCGAGTTGCACGGTGCTGATGTTGCCAGATCCTATCGCCGCAAGCAGGTCCTCGGTCCGCCTCGTTTGGAAGCGCTTGGCGAGTTCGGCAATGTTGATCTCGCCGATACCCAGCCGCCGGTGTTCGCGCTCCAAAACCGCGCGGCCCTGCGCCACGTGCAATTCATGATCCTGCTGCTTGAACCAGTGACGGACCTTTCTGCGCGCGAGAGCCGTTTTCAGGTAACCAAGATTGGGATTGAGCCAGTCGCGGCTGGGGTGACCTTCCCGCGCCGTTAAGATCTCCACTTGCTGGCCGCTTGCGAGCCTCTGTGTAAGCGGGACCATAACGCCATCGACCTTGGCGCCGCGGCAACGGTGTCCCACCTCGGTGTGAACCGCGTAGGCAAAGTCGAGCGGCGTGGCACCAGCCGGCAGGTCAATGATATGACCCTGCGGCGTGAGAACATAGATTTGATCGTGAAAGGCCGCTTGCTTGAAGCGCTCGATAAGGTCACTGCCGTGCGGTGCGCTCTCGCCGCTTTCCAGGAAGCCGCGTGACCACGCGATGCGTCTTTGCAGACCTTCCTTGTATTGCCAATGGGCCGCCACACCCAGATCGGCGTGGCGGTGCATCGTAAAGGTGCGGATTTGCACTTCCATCGCTGCCCCCTCCGGGCCGATCACTGCCGAATGCAGCGACTGGTACCCGTTGGGCTTCGGCTTGGCGATGTAGTCGTCAAACTCGTCAAGGATGGGCTCCCACAGACTATGCACCACTCCCAGCGCGGCGTAACAGTCGCTTACTTCATTCACCAGGATCCGAAACCCGAGCACGTCGAAGATCTTGCTAAGGTCCAGGCCCTTGCGGCGCATCTTGCTCCAGACGCCGTAGACGTGTTTGGGACGGCCCGTAATCTCGGCGCTCACACCGGCGCGATGGAATTCTTGGCGCAGCCGCTCGATAACCTGCGCGATGTAACGCTCGCGATCCGCGTGCCGCTGGTCGAGCCAGCCGGCGATGCGCGCATAGGTGTCCGGCTCCAAGTAGCGGAAAGCGAGATCTTCGAGTTCCTGTTTGAGCTCCCAGACGCCCAAGCGGTTTGCGAGAGGCGCGAAGACCTCGAGGGTTTCCTGGCCGAGGGCGCGTCGGGTCTGTTCCTGCGCGTCCTTTGCCGCGCGCAGAAGACAAAGCTGGTGGGCGAGGCTTACAAGCACAACCCGCGGGTCCTCTGCGATCGTTAAAAGCATCTGCCGCAGCCGATTCGCCTGTACGGTCTCGGTCGGGGTCTTAGGCAGATCCTTAAGCACGGCGATACGACGGGCCCCTTGGGTCAAGCCCGCAACGTCAGCGCCGACCCATTTCTTAACTGCTGGCGTATCGAGTGCACCCGTCTCGACAAAGGGCAGGAGCAGGGCGGCCGCATGGGTGTCGCCACCCATCCCTAGTTTCCCGAGAAGCTCGGCGGCTGCCATGCCGCGGCCCATGCACTCCTGGGCGTATGGATCCTGCGAACCCTTGTTAGCGATTAGCGCCCGGGCCCGTTCCAAACTATTCAAATCCGTGCCGTGGACAGGCGCTTGCACCGCGTGGTGGATATTTTCTGAGTCGGCTACTTTTTTACCCTGGGTAGGAATGCGATCGGGGTTCATTTCTACAACGCGCGGAAAATCAAATCGGAATGCGATTCTTTAGCCCGATTGTTTTAGGCCAGTCAATGTCTAAACTCTAAATCCTGAACTCTTTCGGCAACCGGTTGCGGCTTCCCCAATGATTTCCAACTGACCGATTAATTATAGCAAAGTCACTTGCGAGCCAAAACGTGCGCCAGAACGGCGTTGACTTGAAATCCGGAAAAGACTCCCGACCCCACTAATCTTCTCCCTACCGCCGATCCAAATACTCTTCCATACCCCTGAGAAATGTTTCTATCGCTGCCAATCGGTCGGCTTGCTTAATTTGAAAGCCGAGTCTCTCGGCGATAGGTGCAAGGAGCTTGAAGGCCTGTTCATTGACGACAAGCAAGCGTTCCGGTAGGCACTTCAATTTCTCCACAAGGTCCAAGAACTTATCGCCTAGCGCATGCTCGATCTCCCCGGGCTTAAATAGATCGATGCCAAGAGCCATGCCGTCCTCGCTGAGTACCGGAAAACCGCAAGGATAATACGGACGGTCGCCTTCCTCGATTACCATGGGTAGAACAACATAAGCGGCATGCCAAGTCGCCCTGCGCGGGAACTTGTCCCTCTGAATTCGAGCCAGGCGCACTTCGTCCAGTAAGGGGACAGACTGATGCACGGTATAAGGGGCAGGCCTCTGCCATTTATCCTTCCACGTTCCCTCCTCCAGAACTCTGACAAAGTAGAGGTCAGTGTCTCCATCCGGAGGATCGAGCAAATCCGAATTGTCCCTGAGCCTCGTGGCCACTTCCACGGCCTGGCGGAGGGCGACGGGAAGAAAGCGGGCTTCCGGTGGCGTCAAAAACCACGGAACAAACCCCGGCCGGTAGCTTCGAAACATGGGCCACTGGTTCTTGCCGCGAAACTTCATGCCGAGCGCCCGGATGATTCGCAGGTCATTTTGGTGGAGTTCCGAGCGCTCCTCGAAAGAAGCCATTAAACACATCTGTGAGCCAATAAGCGTGCTGTTGTCGAGATCTTCCTCATGCTCCATCGCCGCCGAGGACGCGTCATGAAGTCGCCAGTAGCTGGCGAGCCCTGCTGAACCTGGATACACGTTCAGGGCTAGAACCTCGCCTAGTTGACCCAAAACACAGCAATAGCCGATTTCTCCCGTCTGGGGATTTTCGACTCCAAACAGGTCACAATCGCTCATCCATTCCCAGCACCGCAAATTCTTGAACTCGATGGCCGCTTCGTACAGCGCCGCCCAGTCTCGCAGCGAGATACCCTGCTCACTCATCTGGTTCCCCTCTCCGTGACAATTTGACCTCACTCGCCCTTTTGGTACGTTCTCTCAGGTATCATCCTTAAAAGCAAAAATCCTTGATCATAGTTGTCCCCTGAACGCTTTGTCTATGATTGAATGCAATAGGGTGTCGAATTCGGCGGCGGTTTGGGCCTGACGCTTTTTCAGCGCGTCCATCTGCACCTGTAATGTGTTTAACTCCGCAACAATTTGTTGCTGTTCGGGAAGCGGAGAAAGTCGCAAGCTAAATCGCTTAGGCGCTCCAATAGCGAGGAACTTGAGGAACATGATCCAAATGAGCATGGGTAGGCGGGCGAGATCGCCGTTGAGGCCCTTGTCCTTGCGCATGATGTCGCGGCAGGACTTGACGATGGAGGAGAGCCGCTGGGCGGTGGTCAGGGGTTGGGAGGATTTGGTGTTTCGGGCCATGATGTCCTAAGGGAATGGCAAATTGCAGATCTCAAATCTCAGAAGAAACCATTGACGCTCGCAGATTTCAGAAAAGACTTTTAAGACCCTCCGATTACAAACTTCAGATCTCAGATATGGATCTCGGATCTCAGATAGCAAATTGTATGACTTAAAGCTAAAGTTTTTGACGGTTCGGGTTGAGACGGCTCAGTTCCTCAAGAAAATCGTCGCGCTCCTTGCGGTTCACATAAACTGCCTTCTTCTTATCATCGAGATGACGCTGGCCGCGGATACCCGAGTTCTTAAGCTGCTCGATCCAGCCGTAAAGTTGTTTGGAAATCTTCTCACACCTGTTTCTGAGATCTGTAATTTGAGATCGGCAGTGGCTAAAAACCTGCCAAGCTTCCAGTATCCGTAGCATCGAGCGCACCTCGCCGGCCGAGCCGCGGGAAATATAAAGGAAGGCTAGAAGCTCATTGGTCGTACCGCGTTCG
>JBFJNS010000048.1:0-11085 GCA_041618055.1 Binatia bacterium | reverse complement strand
CCTGCAGATCGCATACTTCGACCAGCATCGCCGAAGTTTGGATGGGGAAAAAACCGTGCGCGAAAACATAAACGAGGGCGGATCAGACTACGTTACGGTCAAAGGCCGATCGCGCCATGTCATCGGCTACCTGAAAGATTTCCTGTTCCCCGCTGCCCGCGTAGATTCCCCGGTCAAGGCCTTGTCCGGCGGCGAGCGCAATCGCCTGCTCCTGGCGAAGATTTTTACTCAGTCCGCAAACGTCATTGTGCTGGACGAGCCCACGAACGACTTGGACGTCGAGACGCTCGAGTTATTGGAAGATCTGCTGGCCGACTATGAGGGCACACTCCTTCTTGTGAGCCACGATCGCACCTTCCTGGACAACGTTGTCACCAGCACGCTGGTCTTCGAGGGCGACGGCAAGGTGGGCGAATATGCCGGCGGCTACGACGATTGGGCGCGGTATCAGCAAGTTCGGGCCGCGCTGCGGCCGGGAGAGCCCAAGCGCCCGACTGCACTGCCGGCAGCGGCACATCCGGCGCAGCCACGCAGCGATAAGCCACGAAAGCTATCCTACAAAGAGCAACGCGAACTGGAGGCGTTGCCGGATCGCATCGAAGCCCTGGAAGTAGAGCAAGCGAAATTGCACGCGCTTATGGGCGAAGGGGACTTCTATCGCCAGCCGGGTGAGAAGATTTCGGCAACTGTGCGGCGTTTAGAGGTGGTGGAGAAGGAACTGGAAAATTGCTATGCGCGCTGGCAAGCGTTGGAAATGCAGGGAGAGGCGGCAAATCGTTGAGGTGCTGTTGCTCGATTCGGATGCCGCTCCGCCAGGTCTAGCAGGGAGGACGGCGGGGTTCTCGATGGTGGACGAATGTGATGGTGGGGGAGCAGCCCATGCTTTACAAAGGCCGGAGAGGAAGGATTGAGACCGCAAAGCAACGCCTCCAGTAACCCTTCCTCGCACTCGGCACAGACCGAGGTTGGATGAAAACCACGTGCGCACTTTCGTGCGCGTTGAGCTACTGAAACATGACAGACCCGAATCTTCGCGGAATCACGCACTTGATTTCGAATCATCTGGTTTTTTCGCGCCTTGGCAGAGGAGGTTCCCGTGCACATGCGCATTGCTGCAGTTGATCTTGTCAGCAATACTTGTTTCCCCGCGCTCGCGGCCGATGAGTTGGGGTTTTTCAAGGCCGAGGGCCTCGATGCAGAAATCGAACTGGTGGCGGCGCTTGGAGCTACCCGGGCGCTGCGCGAAGGGAGCGTGGATGCCATGATTGCGGGTTCGGTGCACGACGTCCTGACGGAGTTTCCTGGTTGGAGCGGAGCTAAATTGCTCGTGGCCCTCTCCCAAGGCACTCCCTGGCTGCTTGTAATCCGCGCCGACCTGGCGGCGAAACGCGGCGACCTACAAGCGATCAGGGGGCTACGTTTAACGGCTGCGGAGGGACCAGACTTGGCGCTCAAGCGGATGCTCACAGTCTGCAATATTGATCCTGCGCGAGACGTGCAATTCGTTGAGCTGCCAGGCGCCAGGGAGTGTAACGTTTCCTTCGGGGTATTTGCGGCCCGAGCGCTTGAAGCGGGGCAAATCGACGGTTTTTGGGCCAACGCAATGGGCAGCGAGATGGCGGTCAGTCAGGGAGTAGGAAAGATCCTGGTCGATGTCCGGCGCGGCGATGATCCGGCCGACGTTCGCCACTTCACCTTCGCCGGCATTGCCACCACAGATGCCCTGATCGAACGTGACTCGCATTGCGCCGCAGCCGCGGTGCGCGCCATCGTGAAAACGCAAAAAGCTCTCCGGCAAACACCGTTTCTTGCGGCGGAAGTGGGCAAGCGCAAGTTTCCCCCGGAGGCGGCGGCTCTGATCGCCTCGATCGTTGAACGGGATTTGCCATTCTACGATCCGGTCATTTATGAAGAGAGCGTTGCCGGCCTCAACCGGTTTGCTCAAGCCGTCGGCCATCTGCCGGGCCCGGTGCCTTACGAGCAGGTAGTGGCTGTGCGTTTTCGCGAACTTTGGCTGGCCTGAGCCCGTGGAAAGAGTTTTGATTGCGTGAATCGGTTGTGAAAGCTTATGAAGACCCTTCTGATCGTCTACCATTCGCTGACTGGTGGAACGCGCCAGATGGCCCAGGCCGTGGCTCATGGGGCGGCTACCGAGCCCGACGTCCGCGTGCGGTTGTTGCACGCAACGGAAGCTGGTCAAGCTGACGTGCTGGAGGCAGACGGTTATGTGTTCGCGACGCCGGAAAATCTTGGGGCGATGGCGGGTTTGGTGAAGGATTTCTTTGATCGCACTTACTATGCGGCGCTGGACCGAATCGTCGGCCGCCCCTATGCGGCTCTCATCTGCGCGGGCTCCGACGGCGAAAACGCGGCGCGGCAGATCGAGCGTATCGCCACCGGTTGGCGGCTCAAAGCGGTCGCACCGCCCCTCATCGTTTGCACCTACGCCCAGACGCCGGAGGCGATTCTACGCCCAAAACAGATAGGCGCCCATGATATCACTCAATGCGAGGAGACGGGAGCGACCATCGCCGCCGGGCTCGTCCTTGGTATCTTCTAGGAGGAGGGCTCTTGGATGGTAAGAGGCGGCGGCGAACTCTCTTTGTGAGCCGCGGCAAGGCCGCTAAGAAGGACACCAACCGGCTCGCACAGGGCGCTGTTTTCGTTCAAAAAACTTCGTGTTTCTTTCACTAACTGTCCGAAATTCAGCTTGATTTTTTCGCGTAGCGCTTCTTCATAGCTTGCACCTGCTGCGCCGCAGCAGAGATCGCATATCCACTGGTCATCTGCGGGAGCGGAAAAGTGGTAAATTTGCCCACCACAAATACACGGACGGTGCTCCAATCGGCTAAAGTCTATATAGGGGCTTAAGCTTCTTACTTCTCTGCAGAGCTGGTGCGTACTCATAAAGAAAACCCTCCCGTCGGTGCGAGCGTTCACTTGATCACAAAGCGACGCAACACCAATGCCAGAGCTTCCAAGGTTGCGAGATCTGAGTATGATCATATTCTCGGTATGTTGCAGCCTGGTTGCCAGAGAGTCGCGCGAGCACCAAGTGACACGATTTGTCACTATGACAGTCTTTGCGAACAAGGAGTTGTTGTCGCTCGTTAAGGGCTCTTCTGGCGTGTGTATGGACTTCAAAAGGATGACAAGATATAGACTCATCGGTGGACTCAACTTCAAGAAGAAGGAAGGGGCTGCATGACATCTCTTCTCGCCGCCGCGGCATTCTTTGATGGCATTCACTTTCTTGTTTCCGGCACGGCGCTACGCGGCATCATCGTCGCTAAGATCGGAGAAAAGGGTTTTCAGGCGGGTTTTTCGCTTCTCTCGTTGATCGGGATTGTCTGGTTGTCGCGGGCATACGCGCAAGCGGAGTATGTCGAGCTATGGGGACAGGTTCAAGCCTTCCGGTCGCTGGCGCTCATCGTCATGTTGTTTGCTTTCCTGTTTGTTGTCTTGGCCTTTACGACTCCGAATCCGACGGCCGTCGGAGGGGAAGCGCTCCTTAACGAGACCGAGCCGGCAAAGGGAATCCAGCGCATCACGCGGCATCCGTTTCTCTGGGGTGTTGTCCTCTGGTCACTTACGCATCTTTTGTTCAACGGCGATGCCGCCTCGCTGGTGTTTTTCGGGGCATTTTTGGTTCTGGCGTTGGGAGGGCCGCATTCCATCGATCGGAAGAGAAGGAAGGCTTGCGGCGATGTGTGGGATCGCTTTGCTGCGGTCACCTCCAACGTTCCGTTTATGGCGATTATCGAACGGCGCAACTCGCTCAAATTCAGGGAATTGGGCTGGTGGCGCGTCGTTCTCGCCTTGCTCCTCTACAGTCTCCTCCTGCATTTTCACGGGCCACTTTTCGGCGTCTCGCCATTGCCGATGTAAAGCGCTTGAAGGTTTAATTGCCGCATAATTCAGCTGGACTGTCATTTGGACGTGAACACCGTAGGGTCTGTTTTTGGTTAGAGCGGCGCTGATGTTTCTTGCGGCCCTCCGTTGACAGCTACTTAGTCCTTTGTCATTCTTTTCGGGAACCGTGCAATCGCCAGTAGGGTATCCGCCGGCAGGCGGCGGGATTTTATTCACGATATTATAGAAAACCCAGGTCATGCTTAGGCGCGAGATCGTCCAGTGTTGTAAGATAAAGTATTGGCATAACGGCGACGCGCAGCAATCGCGCAAGGAAGCGTAACAGAGGGACTGTGTTGACAGTTCTACAGAGGGCCTGAATGTCCCAACACTGCCCTTTCCCTCAAACCCATGCCATGATCATGGCTTGGAAAACCCAAACGGCGGCTTGTTAACAGAGCCGTTGCGGTATGTCATTGAAGCGGTCCCCATTCATACGAACTCGAGTTGCCGCGCTCTGTGTTATGGCCGCAGCAGGTTTGTGTTTATCCCACACTTCGGTGCTTGCTGAGGTACAGCGGTTTCGTCTCAACCCTCAAGAAAGTCATATCGTCACCAAGGTCAAGGATCCGTTTGGCAACATCGTGAACGGCAAGCTGCGCATACGCCAGGGTGAGGCTGCTGGAGACCCGGACCGTTTACAAGAAACCGGATCTGTCAACGTGTTGATCGATGCGAATACCTACAACAGCAACCTGGGACTAAGGGATCAAGACGTACAGGAGTATTACCTCGAAGTGCAGCAACATCCGACGATCCGTTTTTCGAGTAGTGCGCTGGTCAAAGTCGAACAGGCCGTCCCATCCGAGGCAAGCTGGCAGATCTCGCTCCGCGGGACACTCGATCTCCACGGGGTCAAAAAAGAGATTTCGTTTCCCGTTCGGCTGAGTTACGAGGGTAAAAAAATCATCGCACAAGGGCGTTTGCAAATTCTTCTAGAGGATTTCAAGATCGCCGTGCCCCGTCTTTTTTTCCTGAAGGCCGGCAACCAGGTCGAAGTAGAGTTCAATATTGTCGGTGAACCCTAGTGCCCTCCGTAGCAGGTCTGCTCAAGAAATCACGCGGCGGAGGTATCGTCAAGAAACTCAGCCGCTGCCCTGGTTCAGCGGCGGAAGCCTTAGGGTAATGCCTTTTCTTTCGAGTTCCTGATAATACTCTGCACTGATTTTTGGGTCTTCGTTCTCGTAGCTTATTTGGTAGATCTCCGCATTCGGGTCCTTGTCCTGCGCCGACAAGGCGGGTTGGTAGCTCTTTCCGGTGCCGTATTTTGACGAATAACCTTGCTCTTTGAATGCCAGCATCCTGAGCGGCCCGTGGCCGGTATTAAAGTGTTGATGGTATTCATTGCGCCTCGGAGAGACAACGGCGGTGGGCATTAACGGAAGCCTGCGCCGGGTTTCCTCGCCCGGCATGAAGAGCAACTCATAGCCCTCGCCGCCCACGCACAGGACATGGGCTCCGGGGCCATGTTTGTGGGCGGTCATATAGGTTCCCGCCGAAACTTCCGCGATGTGCAGAGAAAGCGAAGCGCTGGCCATGCAAAGGCGCATGACCGACATGCGCTTCCCTCTCTCCGGATAGGGATCGAGGGTGAAGCTTCTGATGTCTGGAATGAAGTTGGTTTCGAACAGCCTCAGGTTTAGTTTTTTACCGGCATCGGCAAAGTATCGTTGCCAGGACGACGAGTATCGATCCTTAAACGCAAAAGAATTATTAAAAACAAACTCGCTGTTGTGGTACAGGTTGAGCACATGCGCCATGTTGGTGCCGAAAACGACCCTGCACGGCTGATCGCTCGAGCTATTAAATTCCTGATGCCAGGCGTTGGGGGGAATGGCGAGGAGCGCATTCGCCTCCCACTCGACGGTTTGTTTCGCTTCTCCTTCCTGCCATATCGTCGTGGCGCCCCGGCCCTGGAGCACGTACATCACCGCCTCGTAAATGTGATGCTCGGGTTTCAGTTCGCTCCTGGGCGGTATCTCGACAACCTGGAGATTTATGTTTTCCTGGTCTCCCAAGCGGGTGTAGGCGACCTTGCCTCCTCTTCGTTCCCAATCAGCCAGAGGCAGCGTGGCAAGATCCTCCAGCGCGCTCCCCTCGTAGAGGGGTGCTCCCTCGTTGTCTACAAATCCGCGGTAGGAGCTCGCAACTTGCCAATCAGATCCCTTAGTCATGTCATTGCTTCCTCGCGCCGCTTGATTTTCTAACAGTCATGTATAGATCAACCGCCGCTTCTGTCAAGGTAATAAACTTTATATCGAAGACGTGCGCGTCGCCGCGCAAAGAAGCATCTCGCTTTCCACTCCTAAGCGGACCTCCTCGTAATTGTCTGTGGTCTTGACACAAGCGGCCCATGACCCTATTGGAAGGCTTAGAGGCGACGAAATGTGAAGGGAAACTCTGTCATTCCCAGTTGATGAGAATGGGAAATAGGCGACCGACGAGCAGTTGGTGCGCCGCGGCTCGACGGCGACAAAAACCTGGGAAAGGAGAAAAGACGATGCAAATCTTGAAACGAGGAACGATCGTATTGATGGCCTTCTTCGCTCTCACCCTCTTCACGACCGCGTGGGCGAACGATTTTTACAAGGGCAAGACGATCCGCCTAATGGTTTTTGGAGCGCCCGGTGGCGGGTACGACACTTACACGCGTATCATCGCCCGGCATATCGGCCGCTATATTCCAGGGAATCCGTCGACGGTGGTCGAGAACATGACGGGCGCCGGCGGCTTGGTGCTGGCCAATTACTTATACAAAGTGGCCAAGCCGGACGGGGTGACCTTTGGTACATTCAACAATTCACTGATCGTACAAAAAGCTTTGGGAGACCCTAGAATCAGATTGGATTTTGAAAAGTTCGGCTGGATTGGAGCGCCGAGCATCGGCGCGCCGTCATGCATGGTGATGGCCTTTACCGGACTCAAAACCCTTGATGATGTTTTAAGCTACAACAAGCCCCTCAAAGTCGGGTCAACCCGAGCCGGCTCCACGGGTCATGATCTGCCGCTGATCATGAACAAGACTCTGGGAACGAAATTCGATGTCGTAAGCGGCTACTCAGGCACGGCTACCACGCGCGTTGCGCTTCAAAAACGCGAGCTTCAAGCGTTCTGCTCGAACTGGGAATCCATGCGCGTAACCGCGCGCTCGATGCTGGATGCGCCGGGAGACGATAAATTGATTCCCATCATCATCAGCGAGCGGTGGGAGGACCCGGAAGTAAAAAACATTCCAACGTTTAAAGAGGCGATCAAAGACCCTAAGAAGTACGCCGTCTATGAAGGCTGGGCCTTCCAAATGGAGTTTCAACGCGCTTTCGCCCTTCCGCCTGGGACCCCAAAGGAACGGCTGAACATTTTACGCAAGGGGTTTATGGAAACATTGAAGGATCCTGAACTTCTCAAGGAAGCCGAAAAGGCGAAACTTGTCATCACTCCAGTGTCCGGGGAAAAGGTTGATGAGCTGGTCGGCAAAATACTCAATATGCCAGCGGAGGTGAAAGAGAGTCTCTCATTTCTGGTTCGCAAACCTAAGAAAAAGTAGTCTTACATCACCCGGCGGCGGTGACCTGTCCCACCGTAGCCGCCGCCGGCGGCCCTGCGCACCGTCGCCCCGGACGTCTTGAATCGTCTCGTCGCTATCTACTATTGTAGCTGTGGGTAGCGGCGCCTCTAACGCGACTATCGGGCCGGCGGCACGAGGCCATGGCTTTGCCGTCAAGTGCGAATGTTGCTAGAGTCGCTGCCACAAGGGCACGGAACCAAGCCCGAAATGACGAGGAGGTTCCATGGATAGCTCGCCTAATCCTGCTGCAAAATCGTCTGCACATGAAGCGACACAGGGTAGCCTAAACTCCGTGCTCGAGGATGGCATTCTCACGGGTGTTGCAGGCGCGGCGGTTGTCGCCATGTGGTTTCTCATCCTCGACACGGCGCGGGGCCAAATATTCTTCACCCCATCGCTTCTAGGAAGCGTGTTGTTTCTCGGGCAGAGCCCCGACGAGGAGGTCGCCGTGAATGGCTTCATCGTATTCGCTTACACGGGTCTTCACGGCGTACTTTTTCTAATGGCAGGACTGGTGCTTGCCTGGATGTTCAGCGTGTTCGAGCGTAACCCTCAGTTTGGCATCATTGTCTTGTTATTGTTCGTGTTGTTCGAGTCAATCCTGTTTTCCTTCGAAGCGGCAATTTTTCCGCAGCTCATGGGAGTCATGGGCACCCTGGCCGTGGCCGCCGGCAATCTTTTCGCCGCTGTTACCATGTTCTGGTTCCTTATCCGGCGACACCCGACCGCGCTAGCCCGTCTCCGAGCTGCCTGGCGCGAAGACTGAGCCATGTGGTTATCCGGATGCGGCCTGGCCAGCTCGGCAATCTTTTAGAGCACGATGTTTCACCCAGGAAGTCGTCGATGACTTCGAAGCCACTCGCGAAGGATTCCGGGAAATCGCTTCGAATGTAAATGACCGGATGAATCGGTTTGGAAGCGACTAACATTATAGATAAACACCTGCGTTTGACAATGACGCAATCGCTTCAAAAAAGCGTGCTGTTTCTCGGTTAAACCCCCGACGAGGAGATCGCTGTGAATGGCTTAATCGTATTAGCCTATACGGGTCTTCACGGCGTACTTTTTCTCATCGCAGGACTGGTGGTTGCCTGGATTTCAGCGTGTTCGAGCGCAACCCTCAGTTTGGCATTATTGTTTTGTTATTATTCGTGTTGTTCGAGTCAACCCTGTTTTCCTTCGAGGCGGCAATTTTTCCGCAGCTCATGGGAGTCATGGGCACCCTGGCCGTGGCCGCCGGCAATCTGTTCGCCGCAGTCGCTATGTTCTGGTTTCTTATTCGCCGACACCTGAGCGCGCTAGCGTATCGTTTCCGAGCTTAGTGGGAACATCTGATGGCGGTTAGATTCTCAACCGGAGCAGGATAGGAGGGCTGTTTTTTCCATAGGTCCCGACTATCTTGTTGTAACTGGACAGCTGCCGATTTTATAAACCACGAACATGCCGTTTCCGCCGAAATAGATGGGGGACAAGGGTTTCTGGGAGTTCGTTTTTAGCGCTTCGATCAGATTTTTATAAAATAAACGTTCTGGACCAGCGATCATCGGGTCATCGATAATGAAGCAGGCGTTGACTTGGTCGAACCAATTCAGCAACAAAGCGGCGTTAGGGAGCTCCGGAGTGAGATTATGGGTGTAATTAATAAGCAACGGATTCGGAAAAGAAAGACGAACGGCTTTTCGACCGGTAAAAAGATAATACGCAGGGTCGTATGCCCCCACAAAAATGGCATCCGTTCCCGAGTTTTTTTCTAACCAATTAAGCATCCGATGAAATTCTAAATATACTATGGGAGCAGCTTTTTCCCGGGCGTTGCGAAGCGCCAGACAGTTCAAAGCTTCACCGACGAGCACCAAAAGAACAACGATCACCAAGGTAATGCGTGTTGCCTTGCGGGCAATTCCCTCGGACCATCGCTTTCTTAGCCGTTCGTTAAGATACAATTTAATTCCAACAAAGCAGTAATAAACTAGAAAAGGGCTGACCACGAGTAAGTAGCGAACCTGCTGAGGGCCTGTCCAAAGAAGGGATATCAGAAGGGAAAATACAAGGTAGAAATCTTGAAGGCGAGGTTGACTGCTGAGTGCGCGTCGAAGGGGATAGAACCCAACAGCCGCTACCAAAACGGACAGAGGGCCTATGTTCCACGGAATTATGAACGAGCTCCAAGCCTGGATTAGCCCGCTCAAGTTCCAAAGCAAGATAAGAGGAAGCGTGACAATCCAATTACTTAAGAGCAAATTTGAGGCGTAATTCGTGTAACCCGTGTAGTTCAAGCGAATTTCCAGGGGTAGCGGGCTGTAAGCGGGTATTGTTGTCCAACTCCAAGCAAACCATAGAAGCGCGATCACCGCACTGAAAATTGTGCAGGCCACAACGAGGCGAAACCTCAGGGAGACGAAGAGGTGCACGACAATCGCCGCCAATAGGGCGATTCCGAACGTTCTGGTAAAAAAGGCCAGTGTGGCAAAAGCTAAGGTTAAAATAAGGTTGGCAATTCTGCCTTTTACTAGGAACCGTTCGTAGAACCAAAGGGCAAGCAATGAAATAAGAGCGTACGGAATCTCGCTAGCCAGTCGTGTAGCAAATAAGAGAAAATTAGGATTGAAGCCTATGATCGCCACAATTCCGACGGCCTCAGGTATTTTTATTTTTGTGATTGTCTTGAGATATAGATAGGTTGCGATAAGGAAGGTTAACCCCACTCCGAGCATGAAGCCTTTCATTAGCAGGAGATTATCCGGGAAACTAGGTGAGATTCACCAAAGCAGGCTTGCCAGGAATGGCAAGACGGGAGGATATTTGCCCTGGCGAGGGGATTCGGGCAGACTTGTGATTCGATAACCAGAATTAGTCGCTAGGGATTTCGCGTTAACTAAGTAAATCCCTTCGTCGTAGAAGGAGATTTCACGATCCACGAATGGATAGGCCAAAAAGCTGACAGCAGCGAGGACAATAGAAACAGCCAGCAAGCCGAATCTTTCGTGCCTTAAGATAAAACGGTCCCTATGTATGCTCGTCGCAAGTGCCATGAAATTCCATGAGGAGATGAAAGCCTAGTACCTGCAGACGGAGACAACGCCCCGTCCGAATACTTGCCGGATCGACAATCATGTTCGTTGTGACAATTGCATTTTCCGCCGTCGTCAATTCTCTAAATCTCGCCTTAGCTTGCGTCTGGTATAGAAATTCGGGATTTCTATCGACGCTGTCCGTGAGTTCTGTTTTTCCCGATTTTTACTGACGCCGCCGACGTTAGCCGGCGTGAACATCTAATACGTTAGTGCGTCGCTTGAAAGTGCTGAATTGAGGTATGAAATACCCTTATCTCCGCTGTTGGCCCTCAAGAACCGGGGGGATTTGCCGCGTACAAGGAGGCAACTTCATCTCTTACGATTTTTTTGCAACCAACAATTGATTCGCCATCACAAACGACAATCCTATAGTGTTGAGCAGTCGTTCAATGGTTCTCTCCGCTGGGAAGCCTATAGGTGAAAACATGAATTTTCGGGACTCGATTACCTTAAAACCCGCGAATTCAACCAATCCGCACAACTGCCGCAGGTTAAATGTTTGCTGATGTCCAGGTTCGTTGAGCAAGCCAATGG
>JBFJNS010000047.1:0-11086 GCA_041618055.1 Binatia bacterium | reverse complement strand
TGGGAGCGCGTGGAGTCTACCTCAACGGCGGCGGCTTTGAGCCGTTGATTCTCTGATTCGAGATGGGCGAGGCGTTCTTGAAGCGAGGCGTTGTGTGATTGAAAGCTCTGCAGGTCGCGTTGACGACGGTCGAGGAGTTCTCGGTTGTTCAACAAGTCACGGCGCAGATCCTCGATTTGCGCCGTGAGGCGGTCTTTGAGCGCCGCGAAGGCGCTTTCCTGCGCTTGAAGAGCTTCCTCTTTGCCTCTGAGATTGGCGTGCAAAGCGTCGAGGTCCGCCTGCAACCTTGCCTGTGTCAGCTCTAATTCCCTAGCGGCGGCGACACGGGCCTCACCGGCTGCGGATTCGATGTCGGCAAGGCGCCGCGCGAGTCTCGCAACTTCCGCTTTGGCCTGTTCGAGTTCCCTCTCTTTCGTTTCCAGCGAGCCCTGGTTTTCCTTCAGTAGAAGTTGGAGCTGGCTTAGTTGGCCATTCCTTTCTTCTTCGCGCAGTTGTGAAGCGGCGTGGAACTGGAGTAATTCAGAACTCTTGTGCTCGAGTTCGCTCCGCAATGAAGCGAGTTCCGCTTGCAGTCCCTGACGCTGTCCCTCGGCCTCCTGGACAGCCGCATGCCGATGCCGGATCTCGGACTCCAACACAGCCACGCGTTCCTGCAGTGACCGGATTCCATCTCTCGCTTCTCGCAGCTCGGTGTCGCTGCTTTGGAGGCGTTGTAGATTGTCCTGCAAGCGGATCTGGAGCGCTTGAAGTTGCGTGCTTAGAGTCTGGTCCCTTTTGCTGACCTCGCTCTCGCGCTCCTGCAGTTCCTTTTCTCGATTGGCTAATTGGGCTCTAAGCGCTGCCAGTTCAGCCTGCTGTTCGTCACGGCGGCGGGCAGCCTCATTTTCGGCAGTTGCCTGGGCCTGCTTGATGTACAACTCCATCAAGCGGATCTGAGTTAGAAGAATCTCGATTTCGTTCTGAAGCAGAATCGAGGGATCGGTTTTGCGATAACTGGATGATTCCATACAAACCCTGTAACAGACCTCTGCAGAAAGATCTTTCTTTGCTTGAACCAGAGCCGCAATGCGGATAACGCGTAAGGCTCTGCCAAAAACATGCCACACAGAGAAATCAAAAGATTCTTAAAATCAATGACTTACGGCAGTATTTTTAGTGGCAACCGAGCGCCGTAGTCCAAGACAGGGAGAATTCTGGACAAATTCGAAAAACCTTGGACAAAAATGTCTTCCGTAAATCTTGGCGAAGCCAACTCGCAGCGCCGGTTTCGGCTCCATAAACGCCAGGGAAAGCCTGACGACTGCCCGGAATGACCCTGCGGATTTGAAATGAGGTTTTAGTGCAGCTAGAATTGCCGCCATGCCGCCTTATTTGAGACCCAATATTGCCGCTTTGACCGGCTATGTTCCCGGGGAACAGTCGAAGGATGAGGGGATCATAAAACTCAATACGAATGAAAATCCTTATCCACCCTCGCCGCGGGTTCTGAGTGCGTTGCGCAGGGCAACCAATCAATCTCTACGGCTCTATCCGGAGCCTCTTGCGGACGCTCTCAGAGACGCCGCGGCCGAAATTTATGGGGTGAAGCGTGAAAACATTCTCGCCGGCAACGGGTCCGATGAAATCCTCTCCATTTTACTGCGCTGCTTTGTCGGCCGAAATGATCGCGTTGCCTTCCCGGTACCGACCTACTCTCTGTATGAAACCTTAGTGGCAATACAGGAGGGTGAACTCGTCAACATCGATTACCCGGCAGATTTCTCAATTCCCGAGGAGTTGAATGGTCAGAGCGCTGCCCTCACTTTTCTGTGCAATCCCAACTCGCCGTCGGGCACGCTAGTCCCGTTGCGGGAAATCGAGCGGCTGGCTCGCGCCGCCACGGGCGGTTTGGTTGTCGACGAAGCCTATATCGATTTTGCAGAGACGGACACGGCCTCGGCGATTCCGTTGATTCAACAGATTTCAAACCTTGTCGTTCTACGCACCTTCTCCAAGTCTTTTTCCCTGGCCGGAATGCGTATCGGGCTGGCCTTCGCCTCCGAGGAGATCGTCGCCGGGTTGATGAAGGTCAAAGACAGTTACAACCTCAATCGCCTCAGTCTCGTTGCGGCCACGGCCGCGCTCGAAGATCTGCCCTGGATGAGGCGCAATGTTCGACGCATTCAACAGAGCCGTGCCAAGCTCAGCCGCAGCCTCAAGAGGTTGGGATATGATGTCTACCCGTCACAGGCAAATTTTGTGATGGCGCAAAAAAAAGGACAAAACCAAAAGATCGTGTATGAAGCCCTGAAGGCAAAAAACATCTTCGTACGCTACTTCGACACGGCTGGCTTGCAGGAGAGCTTGCGCATTGCCGTCGGCGCCCCGCGGGAAATAAAAATTCTCCTGCGCGAGATGGCGACCCTGCAAGGCCATCCTCTGGGGTAAATACCCGTTTCAATTTTTTAAAGGAGGTCAGCAGTGGCCCGTATTAGAGTCATGGAGCTCGATCACATCGTGCTCAATGTCGGAGATGTGGAGCGCTCGCTACAATTTTATACTGATGTGCTGGGGCTTCAGGGGGAGCGTGTCCAGGAGTTTAGGGAAGGCAAGGTCGGATTCCCCTCCGTGCGCATCAACGCGGAAACCATTATCGATTTATTTCCCACTTCGGATCCAGCGGGCGCGCCGCCAACCCGGGATAAAAAAGAAGGCAACCTGAATCACTTTTGCCTGGTCGTCGGAAAGGAAGACTTCAACGGAATCATCGAGTACTTAAACGAGAACGGAGTCAAGATCAGCCAGGGGCCGGTGTCGCGCTGGGGCGCCCGGGGAAGGGCTACCTCAGTCTACTTTTTCGATCCCGACGGAAACGAAATCGAGATCCGCTGCTATTGAACCCGAATTCCGCAGTCGGAAGGTTACTCAAGGAGCCTGGGAGAAACCTTTCGTCGCGAAGACAATGAGTCTCTTCCTATGAGCGGACTTTGATGGCCGGTGCAGAGAGAAGCAATCTCAAAGCGCACGGGATGACTTACCAAGGGACGGCCAAGACTTTGCAACTGCGCGCTTAGGTGTCTTCGCCCCTCCAGGCTTTCCCCAGGCTCGACCCATAGCGTTTCTGCGACTGCGGAATTCGGTTTGAAAGAGACTTGCGCGAAACCGGCAACGCCCGCGGACGACATCAAGCCGCCTTTATTTTTTCGGCCTTGATCTTGATGATGCGTCGCCCTTCCATATCCACAATGGTCAGTCTGTAACCGTTTTCCTCCACCCATTCTCCCGCGCGGGGAATACGTTTTAGTTTTGCCAACAGAAAGCCCGCCAAGGTGTTATAATCCGAAGACTCTTCGAAGGGCAGGGCGAAGTCGGTCTTCAAATCCTTGAGCTGTGCGAAGCCTTGGATCACCATTGATCCGTCTGGCAGTCGTTCTAACGGTCCGCGCTCTTCGCGATCATATTCATCGCGAATTTCGCCCACAATCTCTTCCAAGAGGTCTTCGAGCGTTGCCAACCCTTCGATTTCCCCGTACTCATTGACCACCATCGCCATGGCGAGACGGCGGCGCTGCAGTTGTTTGAGGAGTTCGCTGATCGGCAGCGTGCTCGGAACGAAAAACGCGGGGTGGAGATGGTCTTTAATTCGGAAATCGGTTTTTTCTTGCAGCGCTTTGAAAAGGTCTTTGTTATACAGAAAGCCCACGACCTGGTCGAACTCGCTCTCGTAAACGGGAATACGAGAAAATCCGCTTTCGACAAAACTCTTGGCGGCATCGGCGGAAGAAGAATTGATGTCCAGGGCGTGAATTTCGGTGCGCGGCACCATGACGGCCTTGACCGGCGTGTCGGCGAATTCAAATACACTGTGAATCAACTCTTTTTCGGTTTCGTTGAAAATTCCTTTGGCGGCCCCTTCCCTGATTAAGGATTTTACCTCCTCGACGGAGATGAAGCCGGCACTCTCGCTCTCGCGACCACCGAAGAGCCATAGGATAGCGTTACTCGACGACGTTAACATCTTTACCAGAAATGAGCTGGCCCGAGAGAGGAAATCGATTGGGCGTGCCACCAGGCAAGCGATGGGTTCGGAGAACCGCAGGGCGAGCGATTTTGGAACGAGTTCCCCTAATACCAGCGATAAATAAGAGATGGGCAAGACGACAAGGAGGATGGCGATCGCCTCAGCCCATTCAGGAACGAGAGGAAGCGGCAGCAATTCAATGCGTGGTTTTAAGAAGCCGATGGCGGCCACACCACCGATTGCAGAAGCCAGAGAGCTAACGACCGTCACGCCGATCTGGACGGTCGCCAGAAATCGGTCCGGGTCGTTCTTGAGGCGCGCCACGGCAGCAGCGGATTTGACGCCTCTATCGAGCAGCGCGTCGATCCGGCTCTTTCGAATGGCAATCATGGCGATCTCTGACGCGGCGAAAAAGCCATTAGCTAAAATAAGCATAAATATAAGGGTCGCCTCGAACAAAAAATTCTCAAAAACCATGGGTGTCTCCTAGAAGACTCTCGTTCCAAACGCGAGCGAAAACAACTGTGCAGATTCGGTATTCACCGGCGGATAGGGGTGCGCAGCCAAGCGATGTGGGAAGGTAATGACACGATCGACTGGATTAGAGTGTACGCAGGCTACCCCCGAAAGGCAAGGGGCGCCGTTTATTCCCACGCTGCTTTGCAGTAGGATAACGGCGGAGAATGAAAGTTGCGGCCATGAAGAACGAAACAGGAACGCTTCAGGGGACGATTAGCAGGATCACGTACCAGCACCCGGAAACTCACTACACGGTGGCCCGCCTCGAGGCAGACGGGGCATCGATGGTGACCATTGTCGGCACTCTGTTCCCTGTATCCGAAGGGGAAGAAGTCAAAGTTTTCGGCTCCTGGAAAACTCATCCCCGCTACGGTTCGCAGTTTCAAATCGAGCATTGGGAAAAGATCGATCCAGCGACCCTCGCAGGTATCGAAAAATACTTGGGTTCCGGCCTCATTAAAGGGATCGGCCCCACCTATGCGAAGCGACTCGTAACGGCTTTCGGCTTCGATACCTTGAGAGTTCTGTCCGAGGAGCCCCTGCGTATCCTGGAAGTCGAAGGCATCGGAGAGGTCCGCGCTCGACGGATCATGCAGGCCTGGCAGGAGCAAAGAGGCATGCAGGACGTGATGGTCTTTTTGCAGGGCCACGGTGTGGGCGCTTCGCTGGCGCTCAGAATCTACCGCGTCCTTGGTCCGGAGACGATCGCTCGCGTGAGAGAAAACCCTTACATTCTCGCCCGGGAGGTTCGGGGCATCGGCTTTCTGCTTGCGGATCGCATCGCGAACCGCATAGGCATCCACGGCGACTTTTCGCTACGGTTGGAGGCGGGCGTCATGCATGTCCTGCAGGAGTCGGCAGAGCACGGCCACTGCTTTCTTCCCATGTCGTCCTTGACGAAGAATGCGTCCGCCCTCCTGGGGATTGCCGAAGACGAAGTGGAAATAGCCGTGGAGCGATTGGCGGCGAAAAGCGAAATTGTCTTGCAAGACTCCCACGGCGCAGAGGGGCAGCGGGTTTATCTCGCGGCATTGGCGCACGCGGAGCAGCGGGTTGCGGCTGCGATCCAGCGACTTCTGTTGACTCCGTCATGGCTACAGAGCCAGGGGAGCGCCGATGACCGCGGTGGGGGCTACGCGGTTGCCAGTGGAGATATCGATCTCTCGCATTCCTCTTTATTCTCCACGTTGCCGGTCCAGCTTGACGCCGAACAGATCAAGGCCGCACGGCAGGCCCTGCGGCAGAAAGTCTTTGTGATTACCGGCGGGCCGGGAACGGGAAAAACGACGCTGTTGATGTCGATGCTGGCGATTCTTCACCGGTTGAAAGTCTCGTTTGCCCTCGCCGCGCCGACGGGACGCGCGGCCAAGCGGATGGCGGAGACGGCGGGCGAGGAAGCGATGACCCTTCACCGCCTGCTCGAATACAACCCGCGCGAAGGCACCTTTCAGCGCGACGAAGACAATCCGCTGAAAGTGGACGTGGTCGTCGTCGACGAAGCCTCGATGGTCGATCTTGTGCTCATGGATCATCTCCTCAGCGCACTCGATCCTCATACGCACCTGATCCTGGTGGGGGATGTGGACCAGCTCCCTTCGGTTGGACCGGGGAACGTGCTCAAGGATCTCATTGACTCCGGCGCCGTTGCGGTGTCCGTGCTGAGACGCATTTTCCGCCAAAAACAGGAGAGCCTCATCGTCGTCAATGCCCACAATATTCTCCGGGGTCAATCCCTCGAGTTCGCCGACGCCCGTGAGCGACGCGACTTCGATTTTCTGCCCCGCGAAGGCGAAGAGGAGATACTGGAGACCGTCAAAAAGCTTATCGTAGAGGGAATACCCAAGAGGCTTCAGTGGACACCGGAACAGGTGGTCCAGTCGGTTCAGGTTCTGACCCCAATGCATCGTGGTGCGCTGGGGACCATACAACTAAATCGCGAGCTGCAACAGCTTCTCAATCCGGAGGGTCTAGCGTTGGAAAGAGGCGGTTTCCTGTTCCGCGTACGCGATAAAGTCATGCAACTGCGCAACAACTACGAGAAAGGAGTGTTCAACGGCGACCTGGGTCGCATCGTCAGCCTCGACAAGGAAGAGGGGCGGGTGCGAGTGGACTTTGATGAGAAACTGATCGACTATGAGTGGGATGAGGTGGATGAATTGAGTCTGGCTTACGCGACCTCGATTCACAAAAGCCAGGGGAGCGAATATCCCGTCGTGGTCATTCCGCTCCACACGTCGCACTTTATGATGTTGTATCGGAGCATTCTCTACACTGCCGTGACGCGCGGGAAGAGACTGGTCCTCGTCGTTGGGAGCAGGAAGGCGCTGGCCATGGCGATCCGCAATTTCCGCGTCGAGAAGAGGAATACCGGACTGAAGGAAAAACTGGCGGGAACAGCCGCCTCGGATCGCACGACAATTCTAACTTAAGCTGAAAAGCCGGCCGAGGTTCCTGTCGGTATGGCTGATTCCTAGTTTCTTCAAACACGCCCACAGCGTCGCTTGGTTGCTTGTAATGATGGGCTTGCCGAGATCGCTCTCCAGAACTTTAATGGCTTCGATCGTGTGCGTGTTGGTGCAGCTCAAGAGATAGCCGTCGGCTTCGGGGCGGCTGTTTTGCTTGACCACTTCGACCCAGCGCTCGGGTGTCACGGTGATGTAGTCGTCGCTATCAAGCGCCAGTCCCAGCTCGTGGACGACCTGATAGCCGGCCTCGTGAAGATACCTGACTTGATGCTCGTTGGTCTGTTTGACATAGGGGGTAAGAAGGACGAGCTTCTTGATGCCGAAATGGTCGAGAGCCGCGGTGATGGCCTGAGCCGTCGTCATGGTAAAACAGCCGCTGGCGTCGCGAATGGTCTCCACCAAAGCGGCCTCGCCGGCAAGCCCATGTTCCATGGAGTTTGCGGTGCAGTGAAAAACGATGACCTGCGGTTTCGTGTCTGACAGCGCCCCCGCAACTTCCGCCAGGGCAGGCTTCAGTTCCTTCAACGATGTGCGCCACTTCCCGGTCATGCGCATGCGGGAGAAATGAACTCCCACGCCCGCCGGCGTGTAACGGTGAAATTGCGGTTCCGCCAAACGGTTGCTGGAAGGTATGATGAGCCCGATGCGTTGTTTTTGTCCGTCCATATACGACACCCCTTGTGGATTTTCTTCGACTCTGATTGCTTTCGACAAGTATTCGACCAACTCAACACCAGTTGTCAAGGCAAAATTTCGCGGCGAATAACCCTTGCAAATTGCAGCGATCTTTAGTAAATCCCGGCACGTAATAGGCGAGTTATGGGGTAGTTCCTTCCGATAGCTTAGCGCCTTCGTCTAGCACCCTCGTCAGCAAACGTCACGTTCTGCTGGAGCCGCACCGTTTAAGTTCAAAATACCTGCTCATTGCTCTGACCGCCGTCATGATCGGCGCTCGGCCTTTCCTGGCGTTGGCGGACGGGTTTCGCAACCCGTTTCAAAGCGTGGCCGCGATGGCGCAAGGCAACGCGTTCGCGGCCCAGGCCGATGACGCGTCGGCGGTATTCTACAATCCCACCATCAATGGGCCATACCGAACCGTTAATCAGGCATTGGTGTTAAGTTTTCGCGTTGGGTCTTAGATTTAGGGATATGATCACTTTCTTCACCACAGCCCGTGTCCCGAATGACGTGAGACGCACTTCCGGGAAGTTACGACCATCACAGAGAGCTAATGTCGCAGAGAAGTTTAGTTGGATTTTAAAGCTCCGTAGTGATTCATGACACTAGCCAAAATAACGCGACCAACTTTGATAGCAACGGTCGCCAGGCCGCGGCTGTTCCGCCAGCTCGACCGTGCCGGCCGCCGGCCCGTAACCTGGGTATGGGCGCCGCCGGGAGCCGGCAAGACCACGCTGGTTGCGAGCTATGTCGCTTATCGAAAGGTGCGTCACCTCTGGTATCAGATTGACCGCAGCGACAACGTCATTGCCACCTTCTTTTATTATCTCGGCCAGGCAGCGCCGCAAAGACGCCGGCCGCTGGCGCTGTTGAAGGCGCTTATCGCATTCGGCGGCCAGGACGTGGCGGAAGAAAGGCTGCTTGAAGCCCTTTGGCCGCACGCGGATGTGAGGTCGGCTCGCTTTTCTCTAACCAGCGCCATTTATCGCCAGCGTCGTTTGCTCGAATGCGACAAAGCGATCGTGCGCAGGGAGGGCAAAGTGAGCATTAGTGCCGAGCATGCCTGGGTGGATCTATGGGCGCTGGAGGGGCTGCTCGACCGCATCGAAGGAGCCTTAAGTTCGGCCGCTGGCAAAAAATCGGCCGCAAGAGAGACGGTCCAGTGGATAAAGTGGGCGGGAGCAATACACCGCGGCGCGTTTCTGGGCGGAGAGACAGAATCGCGCTGGGCCGCGCCGGTCGCCGAGCAGATCCGGCGCCGTTTGTTAAGACAGTTTGTGCGCGCGGGCCGGCTCTGCGAGCAGCTCGAGGAATGGGAAGATGCCATTGGGTACTACGAAAGAGGTTTTGCGATCGATCCCTGCGCGGAGGACGTTTGCCGCTGCCTCATTAAAGCCTATTACCGTCTTGGCCGCCGGATCGACGCTTTTACGGTTTACAATCACTGCCGGCAAGCGCTTGAGGCTCGGCTTGGCGTAGCGCCAACGGCAAAGACTCGAGCATGGCTCAAGAAACTGACAAGAAATGGGGAAATGGGGTCAAGTATCGAGTTGAATAGTTGTAACCTGCTGTATTAGGTGTCAATCACGCAACGGGCTCAGACACGACTTTCTTGACAATCTTTCTTTCGTCCATTTTGCTCTGAACCTTTTTAAAAGTCTGATCGAAGCTCTTTTTTTTGCGTCTTCGCACGCACAGGGAAGAGTCTTACAGAACATGTCAGGCTTTGCGTGTTCGCTGTTCCGACTTTGGTGTTAGACCTTGTAGTGATACGGGATGCGTTCACCTGCGGAAAACGGCGTCCTCGCGTTCGCGGGAGCACAGCACTTCGCCGCGTCGAAGATGGCAAACGGCTTTTGCCGGGCAGTATGACAAGGCGGGACAGAGAATGGTTTACTCTCCCAGCTTGTAAAACCGTCGTGCGTTGCCGTGCAGAAAGGCCGCTTTGTCCGCGGCGCTGATCTCGGCGTTTTCGAGGAACTCGCCGATCTCGTGTTTGCAGTACTCGTTGTTGACTTCGTGGGGATAATCGGACGAGAAGACGAAGGGTTTATTCCCGACGCGGCGAATGGCATGCGCGATATCCGGTTCCTCGCCTTCGCAGCCGACGAAAATCCTGCCGGCGTCAATATGGCGCTGCACGTAGTCGCAGACTTTTTCTTTCGGCTTGAGGTCGAGAAAACGTTTGCGCGGGTCGTGTTGAATATGGGTCTCCCACGAACGGTCGAAGCGCTCCAGACACATGAGGAGCCAGGCGACGCCGCCCTCCATGAAGCCGAACTTCGCATTCGGATACTTGTCGAAGACGCCGTTAAACACGATGCCCGCAAAAGAGATCATCTGTCCGAACGGATGGCCCAGCGCATGCACCGGCGCATAGGGGGTTAAGTCGTCGAGGCCCATATTCTCGTGGGCGCCGCCGTGGACGGCGATGGCGCAGCCGAGCCTGTCGGCCTCCTCGTAGATCGGCCAGTAGCGCGGATCGCCGAGATTTGACTGGATGCCGGTGGACGGCAGCATGGCGCCGCACATGCCGAGCTCTCCGACGACTCTTCTCAGTTCCTCCACCGCCGCCGCCGGTTCCTGCAGCGGGATGAGCCCCATGGCTTTGAAGCGCGGGCTCCGTTTCATGTAGGTATCGTGAATCCAGTCGTTGTAGGCCCGTGACACATCGATGGCCCAATCGCGGCTGACGATCTTGCCGAGCGAAAGGCCGAGCGTGGTGAAGAGGACCGTTGTCTCGATACCGACGTCTTCAAGAAAATCGATCCAACCGTCCGGGCCAACCCGGTTAAACGCTCCCGGCTGAAAGTCATGCAGGTTGGATGAATGAAGGTGGTCCAGGGGCGGAAACAGGTTATAAAACGTGTGCGTCTCGTACTTTTCCTGGTACGGCTTTGGCATGTACTTAACTATCGCGTTGTAGTCCTCGATCACGTGGCCGTCGCCGTCAATGATCGTGTGGCCATGGAACGCCATAACTCATTCCTCCGTGAATGATCCTATTCAAAAAATCGCCGACCGCTCTCGGCGTGTCAAGAGTCGGTCACTTCCCCGTGGGCAACAGCGAGAAGTCGAGCAGTTTCTGGGGATCGACGTCGGCGGGGATCGGCCGATCTTGCCGCAGGACGTCTAAATAGCCGCGGGCGACTTGGGTATCCAGCCGCCCGTCTTTCGTAAACATGTTGGCCATCGTCGTATATGTGTTTTCCGCCTCCGTGGACGTCACCTTGAATTTATCGGCGATCATTCTTGCCGCCTCTGGGCGGTTGGCGCGAAGCCAGGATACGCCCTCGAGAAGAGCGGTAATCGTTTTTTGCACGCGCTCGCGGTTGTTTTTCACCTCCGCCTGCGACGTGATCAACCCGACGTAGGGAATCGGCACGAGGTCGCCGAGAAACATGAACTTCTTGTAGCCCATCGA
>JBFJNS010000046.1:0-11121 GCA_041618055.1 Binatia bacterium | reverse complement strand
TGTCTCCCAGGCCAAAGGCACGAGACCATTTTGCAATGCGATCCACACCGATGCGCTGGCCGAGGTGATAGAAATAAACGTCGCACGATTCCACGATCGCCTTGTGAAGATCAACGTATCCGTGCCCTTGCTTTTTCCAATCCCGGAAAGTGCGATTGCCAAAGACTAAATAGCCAGGATCGAAGATTTGGCTCTCCGGTTGGAGCAATCCTTCTTCCAACCCGGCGATGGCCATGATGATCTTGAAGGTCGAGCCGGGAGGGTATTGTCCCTGGGTGGAGCGGTTGCTCAGAGGACGCAGCCGATCTTTGATGAGGGCGCGCCAATCGTCAGCCTTGATTCCGCGAGCGAAACTATTGGGGTCGAAGGCCGGCGTGCTTACCATGGTGAGAATGGCACCCGTGTTGACATCAATGGCGACGATGGTTCCTTCCTTGCCCTTGAGTGCCTCGTAGGCAGTTTCCTGCAGCTCTCGGTCCAACGTCAGATGCACGGTAAATCCCGGTACATCGGCCACTTCGTGCAGCACTCGAACGCGACGCCCGAGAGCATCCACTTCAAATTGTTGCCCGCCGCTTTGACCACGAAGAACCTCTTCCCATCTTTTTTCCAAGCCGTATTGTCCAATTTCGTCGCCCAGGGCATAGCCGTGATCCCTGAGCAATTTGAGCTGCTTTGGGCCGATTTCCCCGATATAACCGAGGACGTGGGCAGCCACTGGACCATCCGCATAGCTGCGCCGCGGTCGAACCCGAAGGGTCACCCCGGGCAAATCGAGTTGGTGGCTTTCCACCGCGACGACGGTAGCCCAGTCCACATCTTTGCCTAACACGATATCGTCAAAAGCGGCCCGCGTTTTATTCTCTTCAACGATCGCCAGCAACTCACCTTCGGGCCGGCCGAGATAGCGTGCTAGATGACGCAATGTTGCAGCCGGATCTTGCGCATCCTCGGGAACAAACAAAAGGTCAAACGAGGGCCGGCTGTCGACCAGAAGCTGTCCCTGGCGGTCAAGCACCATGCCGCGCGTACCCGGGACGCGTTTGATCCGAATGCGATTGTTTTCCGAGAGAAAAACATAACGCTCGCCTTGCACAACTTGAATAAACAAGAGCCGTGATACAAGGCCCAAGAATGCGAGGATGAGGATAACGTACAAGACTCTGGTGCGAGCCCGCAGTTCTGAGGCACCGTCTTGTCTGCTTAATCCCGTGAGCACAGCCATGGTCGTTTATTGAGCCGTCAAATGGAATTGTTCTAGATAGTTTTGTCCTCGTTGCAAAAGAGCGAAAACAATCGGCGCCAACGCGGCAGCCACGAGAGCCTCCATCAGCAGATATCGTGCCGCGCCGACCCAGAACTCCTCCACGCTGAGAAATACAGCCCACAGCAGGACTAACGCCGCGCCTTTGACCAAAGATGCGAGAAGCACGACGACGGCGCTGATCATGGGATTGTGAAGCCAGATGGATCGGGAGCTTAAATATACCGCAAGAAAGACTAGCGACATGGTAAAGGCGTTGAGACCCAGAATCTGGCTAGACACCGTGTCAACGGCGTAGCCTAAAACGAATGATCCCAGCACGCCGCCCACCGTCGGATGGTATAGTCCCCAATAGACACAGAGCACCAGTACGAAGTCAGGGACGATGGGTCCAAGGGGCAAAAGGTGAAGTAAAGTCGATTGCAGCACGACCAACAGCAGACCAGCGGCAAAAAAGAATAGAGACAGCTTCATCACAAAGTGTACCTCAGCGTGGATGGACGCCTCACTCTTTTTTCATGGGATCCGCCTCGGCCTTGACGACCAACACTTCTTCAGTTCGAGAAATAGCGACGGCGGGAATCACCTCGATGAACTGAAATAGACCGAGTGTTTGCTTGCGAACCTTCGTCACCGTGCCCACCAGCACACCTTTGGGAAAAATTCCGTCAACCCCCGAAGTGATCAGACGGTCCCCTACCTGAACGTCCTCGCTGCGTTTGACGTATTTCAAAATCGTTCCGTTGTCTAAAGAACCGGAGACGATTCCGCGCGCTCGGGTTCTTTGCAAGAGAACGTCAACTCCGCTGTTAGGGTCCGTGAGCAGGAGGATTTTTGCCGTGCGTGCAGTCACGGCCACAACTTGACCCACCGCCCCTAGGGGAGTCACCACCGCCATTCCCTTGCGCACCCCATCGTCGCTGCCTTTGTCCAGCAGAGAGCTTTGGAACCAGCTGCTGGCGCTTCTGGCGATGATCGATGCCGTAATACCACCCGACGCCAAGTGGGAGCGGAATTCTAGGAGCTGCTGCAAGCGCAGGTTCGTAGCTTCAGCTTCCAGCAACCGATTGCGCTCCATTTCGAGTTCGGCAATTCGCTTCCTGAGAAGTTCGTTTTCGGCTTTGTACCCCGAAAGAGTCACATAGCTTCGCTCGATCTCTCGAATCCAGCTGGTGGCGGAATGCGCCACCACCTGCAACGGTCGCATCAACCACAGCAAGAGTGGGCCGATGGGATCACGCTGCAGTTGCCCCCGCGCGGCCGCAGTTAGTATGTAGAGGGACAAAACAAGGCAAAAACAAGAACTTAGCTCAATTTGATACTTACGAAGAAAAGCGAGCATTGAAGGCTTGATCGCCCCTAATAGGCGGGATGCATGATCACCTTAGAAGCCTAATGAACGGCCACCTCCCTGAGCAACGAGATCTCATCCAATGCCTTACCCGCTCCCATTACAACCGCGGTCAACGGGTCATCGGCCATCATCACAGGTAAGCCGGTCTCTTCCCGCAGCAGTACATCGAGATTCCTTAATAAGGCGCCCCCGCCCGCCAGGACAATGCCGCGATCCACGATGTCGGACGCCAGTTCGGGTGGGGTTCGCTCGAGCGAAAGCCGAACCGCCTCGACGATCTGGTTAATCGGTTCCAACAACGAATCTCTGATTTCCTCATCCGTTATGACCACGGTCTTCGGAACACCGGCGACAAGATCGCGCCCCTTAATTTCCATAGTTTGTATATCTTCTCCGGGGTAGGCCGACCCGATCGTAATCTTAATGAGCTCCGCCGTTCGCTCCCCGACGAGCAAATTGTACTTTCGCTTAATGAACTGCGCAATGGCTTCGTCCATTTTATCGCCACCGACGCGAACGGAGCGGGAAAAAACGATTCCGGAAAGCGAGATCACGGCCACCTCGGTCGTGCCACCACCGATATCCACGATCATGTTTCCCGTCGGCTCCGTAATAGGCAGACCCGCCCCTATGGCCGCTGCCATAGGCTCTTCGATCAGATAGACCTCTCTCGCGCCCGCTGACTCGGCCGATTCCCGCACGGCTCGTTTCTCTACCTCGGTGATACCGAACGGCACCCCGACGATGATTCGCGGCCTCACCAAGGTGCGCCGGTTGTGCACTTTATGGATAAAATACCGTAGCATTGCCTCGGTAATCTCGAAATCGGCAATCACCCCGTCTTTCAAAGGACGGATCGCCACGATACTCCCAGGGGTGCGCCCGAGCATCCGCTTGGCTTCCGCACCCACCGCCAACACCTTCTTGCCTCCACGCTCGTTTCTTTGCTGCACCGCAACCACCGAGGGCTCATTGCACACGATTCCTTGGTTTTTAACGTAAATCAGGGTGTTGGCGGTCCCAAGATCAATGGCAAGATCGTTGGAGAATACGCCTAAGAGGGCATCCAACATCAACAGGCTCCTTATCAGCCGCGCAAAAAAAAGTGCCGAGCAGACAAAAAATAACAGATTTGGCCCTGGCAAGCAAGGTAATTGAAAAACAAAGGAAAATGACACGATGCAAACGCGCGACTGTTGCATTGGCAATTCCATTTTCTTATCATGGAAGCAATCTCGCAAATCTAACCTTCAGCGAAAGGTCCTCTTACCCATGCTCGATATTCTGCGAAAAAAGAAACGATCTTGGATTATAACCATTTTATTGGGGCTGATCATCATCGTTTTTATTGCCTTTTACGGTGGCAACAATCCTTCCAGCGGCCCTGCTCAGGACGTCGTTGAAATCAACGGCGAGGTGATTTCGCAAACTGAATTCATCCAACATTATCAGCGGGCCGTGGAGCGTTATCGAGAGCTGTTCAAAGGATCACTGACCCCAGAGCTTCTCAAATCGCTGAACCTCAAAGGTGCGCTCCTGGAGGAACTCATCGACACCCGTCTAGCACTCCAGGAAGCGCGACGCTTGGGCCTGACGGCCACCGATGACGAGCTTATGAATTCCATCGCGCAGATTCCCGAATTTCAGGCTAACGGCAGGTTCAACAAAGAGCGTTATCTTCAGCTTTTGCGCGCCAATAGAATGACTCCGGCTCAGTTTGAACATGAGCAAAGAAACCAGCTTACGATCCAGCGCCTTTACGGCGTTCTGTTTGAGGGCGTTCACATCACGGAGACCGAAGTGCGCAACCGTTACCAATTCGATCAGGAAAAAATCAATCTCAACTTTGTGCGCTTTCCGGCCAAAGCTTTTCTCTCGGAAGTTAAAGTCACGGAGGATGACGTCAAGAAATTCTACGAACGTAGCAAGGAGTCGTTGAAGGAGCCCTTAAAGGTCCAGGCGGAGTACCTGTCTTATCCCTTTGAGCAGTTTTCAACCAACGTTCAAGTGGGCGACAAGGAAATCGAGGATTACTATCAGATCAGCCGAACGACGAAATTTCACTCCCCGAAGCAGGCCAAGGTGCGCTATATCCTTGTCCGGGTTCCGCCCGACGCAGACCCACGACAAAAAAAGGCGGCCCAGGCCCGCGCCGAGCGTATCGTTGAAGAGGCCCGCGGCGGTAAGGACTTTGCCGCGCTCGCTCAAAAGGAATCGGACGATCCCAGCTCTGACAAGGGCGGCGAGATCGGTTGGCTGACGCAAGGGCAGATGCCGCCGGCGCTGGACCAAGCGGTCTTCGCCCTCGGCAAGGGAGATGTGAGCAGGCCCGTCGAGACTCCAGCGGGATTTAACATCGTAAAAGTTGAAGACACAAAGGAAGAAAGAACACAGACCCTGCAGGAAGCCACGCAGGAAATCAAGCGAATTCTAAAGGTTGAAAAAGGGAAGCGCGAAGCGGTGAAAGCGGCCGATCGTGATCGCGAGAAAGCTTTATCAGGCGTGCCATTGGAAAAGCTGGCCAAGGAGAGCTCCGTCCCGATCAATACCACGACCTGGTTCTCCAGCGGCGAGGTGCTCCCCGAGATCGGGCAGGTGCAGGAATTCTACAGGAGCGCCCTCTCTCTGCGTGAAAAGGAATTTAGTCCGGTGATCGAGGGGACAAACGCCTACTACCTTTTAACGTTAAAAGCGCGTAAGGAACCCACCATTCCCCCCCTTGAAGCGGTGCGCGCGAACATCGAAAAGGGGCTCAGGGAATCCAAAGCCTACGAGCTGGCAGTGCAGAAAGCCAATGCCTTATTGGAAAAACTCAAAAAAGACCGAGACATGACCAAGCTTGCGCGTGAAAACGGAATGACTCTTGAGGAAACGGGTTGGTTTGCCCGCAGTAGCTCGAAGCTGCCGAAAGTCGGTGAGCTAAACGATCTTCCGCCGGGAGGCTTCGCTCTTTCGGCGCAAAAGCCCCTGCCCGAAAAAATCTTCGTTCACAAAGATGAGGTTTTCCTCTTCGCCTTCAAGGATAGCCAAGGAGCCGACATGGAGCGGTTCGAGAAAGAGAAAGATACCCTCATGAAACAGGCATTGAACGAAAGCAGACAACGCATGCTGCAGAAGTTCAAAGACGGGCTCAAAGCCAAGGCTAAAATCCAAATCCACACCGCCGCCCTGGAAGAAATTTAGTCGCGCCTAGGACGCACATGCAGGTTGTTTTGTTACGTCACGGCGCCACGGAATGGAACTTACAGGGGCGTTGCCAGGGCGTCTCCGATATAGAGCTGAACGACGTCGGTTTAAAGCAGGCGGAAGCCGTCGCTGCGCGCCTCAGTCGCGAAAATATTGACGCCGTCTACTCGAGTGACTTGAAGCGAGCGCTGCAAACGGCCGATGTGGTAAGCCGCCCGCACAAATTACCGGTGCAGATCGAGCGGGATGTGCGCGAACTGGACCACGGCGAACTTGAAGGACTGACCTTTATTGAGATCAGAGAAAACTATACGGAATTTTTGTCGCGCTGGAGGGCGGAGCCAGCCGAGCTTCAGATTCCCGGCGGGGAGAAGCTGGTCGATGTTTCCCACCGCGCGTGGAATGGTTTAACACGTATCGTCGAGCGCCACGATTCCGACTCCACGGTCGTGGTGGTGAGCCACAATTTCCCCATCCTTGGGATTATCTGCCGCATTACCAACACGCATTTGAACAACTATCGCTCTTTTCACCTCGATCCATGCGGTATGACTCGCATCAACTATGGCGATTTGGGGAAATGGGCCGTCATCCAGATTAACGATAAAGACTTCAATTCCCACGAATCGCTGCCGGGCGCGTAAAGAAGCGCCGCGCTAAACTCGCTTTGCCCGATCTTTCCGAGTCGCAAGCGCCACGGCGAAGAAGAGCCCCGCCAAGAGAAAATAGGCGACAAAGAAATCCGGCGCCGCCATCCAACCGAAGCGGCTCGTGATTCCCCCGGCGGTCAGATCGTACGCGTGAATAATTCCGATCGCGGATAACAGCGCGGCGGATAATGACCAGGCCCCGGCCTTGACGAATTCTCTTTCAATCAGAGCCACACCGATAGCCGCGAGAATCATCGAGCTAAAGATAAAACCGCGCTCGAGAGAGATCATGCCATGAATCACGAGGTTTTGACCAAAGGGAGCCAATCCGACATCGAATAGCGACTTCTGCGCCGCTCTCAACCCTGTCTCGACCATCAGCAGTCCCCAGGCTGCCATGGCGGGCACAATTCCCAGAGCGACGGCGGGCGCGTGTTCCTTTGGTGTCTCTTGAAATGACTGAGCCATGATAATGATACCGATATAGAGCAAGATCCCAATGCCCGCCTCCAAGGGAATAAACCCGAGCACGGCCTGGATCGTACCGGTGAGGCAGAGAAAAGAGATAAACAGACCGTTCAAGGTGGAGTAGCCCGATCGCGCGCCCAGCCGCTTCCAGCCCGGGTGCCCGATGTAGATGGTCGTCGGAAAGACGCTGCCAAACAGTGCCGCCACGATGGACCCAATCCCATTGGCCATAAGCGATGGGAACGTCCGGTAGCTGTCCCCTGCGGCTTCCGCGCTTTCGATGTTTTGCAGCGAGCCGACGACGTTGAATATTCCCATTGGAAGAATCACGGAAAAATAGGCCAGGAACCCTGGATGGGAAAGCGCTTCCCATAGTGCGCCTCCACTGAACGCCGGCGGCTCCCAGGTAAGCTTGACTGCCGGCGAATGAGCTCCCATGGTTCCAAGCGACCAGGCCAAAAGCGTCCCCACCAGGACGGCGACCATGCCGCCGGGTAGGCCCAGGGGAAATTTCTGATGCGAGAAGTAAGACACGAAGATCATCGCCATGGGCACGAGAGCGATGAGCGGCTGAGCGAAAATTTTGAAGGTGAAATCCATGGAGATAAACGTGATTGCGATGCCGGCCAAGGCGGAGAGCAACGCCGCTCTGGGCGTGACGCGGCGCACGCTCTCGGCGATAAAGGCGCCGATGATTTCGATGACGCCGCCGAGAAAGCAGGCCACGAGTCCCACTTTCCAAGCCCACACCGGGTCTTTGGTCTCCTGATATACCGGCACCATGATAAAGAATACGTACGCAAAGAGGCTTACCGTGTTGATTCCGTACGGCAGCGCCGTCACCTCTTCCCGGCCTGTCTCTCGGGCCAGCCGCCGCGCCTGCCAGGCATAGAAGATGTTCCCCACCAGGATTGAAATTGCCGCTCCGGGGAGAATGCGCCCGAATATGAAACTGTCAGGGAGACGTATCAGCTCGCGGCACAGGCTGACGATCAAGATGAGCTGGATCAGGTTGTCGATCATGAGACCGAAGAAGCCGTCCAGATCCTTGCGCACGAACCATGGGGGGTTAAACGAAGATTGCGCCATAGCTGGAAATTCCCCTCTGCGAGTTTGGGAACATTTAGCCGCCAGCGCTCTTTTCTGTCAAACGATTGTGAAAACGTTGAAGCGGATTTTTGGTATCACCGTGTTTTTTTTTGGAATGTGGCTTAACGTTCAGCGGGAAGACGCCGGACCAACACGCTGGCGATCAAGGTCGTCTTATTCCCTTATCCCAATTTCCGTCTAGGGATTTTCCAACGGTCAACTAATTCAGAAATGCGCTCGATCTGTCCACCCGGTGTTGCGTGGATGATGAGAACCGCATCGGCTAGAGCGGCCACGAGTTCGTTCCTTCGGCGCGCGGACCATGTGTCAGATCGTCGTGGGCGCTTCTCAAAGGGTGAAAGCAGTAACAAACGCCCTGTGTCGAGCGCTTCTCGCCACTCGCGTGGCAGTCGGTAGTTTCCGAAGGCCCGCGCCAGGGAAATAATGATCGGCTGCTTTCCCTGGAGCAGAACCCGAAGGAACTCTTTTTCAACGGGAGACTGAAAACCGCTGATCACGGTCGTTCCGTTATCACAGAATTCACGAGCAGCGTCGTTGGCGGCAAGGATGGCATCATTGGGGCAACTCACGGAGCAGAACAGGCCGACTTTGTGATGGGCGAGAACCTCCGGATTGCCGATGGCCCAGAGAGAGGAAGGAACCGCGTTCCCCAATCTAGATTCAAGCTGCTGAGGCCAGTGAGCGTGAGACGGCGTTAAAGTTAACACTGCAATAATATTCCGCCCTTCCAGTCTCCGCATCACATCCTAAATGGGACTTAATGCCGTAATATACCGCCGGCACCTCTGTCGCTCTTGTCGAGATCAGCCCCTATGAAACATTCAAACACCCGCATCTCAATAATTTTGAAGTTTTTTCCTTACCCTTTAACCCTCTCCAGCTTTCGTAATTAATTTTCTAGCTTCAACCTTGGGTGATCATGTCTCCGAGCCCCGACTCTCTTAACTTCCTGATTCCTACCAAGAGCGGAATAGTCGAGAAACAGTCGGCACTTGCCACAAGGTCTGTGCCGTTTTGGGGCCAGCGCTGATAGCACCTACCATGCTACCTTGTCAGATGTGCACGACACATGCGCCGACCCTCTCGGATGAGTGATTATTGGCGGATCCTACGCGATTACCGCCGAGTCGGCAAGGCAGTTGTTTTACGACCATCGAACTGTCCAGCTTGAAAGTCCCTAACACCAACGGTAGAAATAGAGCTGGAAGAATGACGACGTTACTCTATAAAGACCTGGGGCGGATGGATTACCTGGCCGCCGTGGAGCTTCAGGAAAAACTCCTGGCCGTCAAGCAACGAGCGCCTGCGCCGGACATTCTGCTCTTTGTCGAGCATCCGCACGTTTACACCATGGGACGCGCCGGCAAAGAGGCCAACGTTCTCGCCCCCAAAGAGGTGCCGGTTTATCGCACGAGCCGCGGCGGCGACGTAACCTATCATGGGCCGGGCCAACTCGTGGCCTATCCGCTCATCGATTTACGTTCCAAGCAGCGAAGAGATGTCCACCGTTACCTGCACAACCTGGAAACGGCCGCGATTTTGACTTTAAGCGACTTCGGCCTCGAAGCGATCCGCCGGCCTCCTTATACCGGGATCTGGATCAACGATAAAAAGATCGCCGCCATCGGCGTCGCCGTGCGCCGAAGCATTACCTTTCACGGTTTGGCGCTCAATGTAAACACGGACCTCTCTTATTTCGAACGCATCGTTCCCTGCGGCCTAGCCTGGGCGGAGGTGACTTCGATGACAAAACAACTAAACGTAGAGCAAGACCTAACCGCGGTTCGCGAACGATTTCTCTCCCGTTTCGCCGAGGTGTTCGACTACTCAGAGATAAAGGAGAGTGAGAAGCTCTGTGACCCGCACGCCGTGCACACAGGTTGTAGCGAAGAAGTGCGCGATTCAACGATTGGAACGACTGGAACGTTTTGAACGATTGGAACTCTTAATTCATGGGTCGCCGCCATCCAGACTGGATCAAAGTTAAATCTCCCGGAAGCCCCAACTATATCCGCCTCAAGCACATTCTGAGGGAGAAAAAACTTCATACGGTATGCGAGGAGGCGCGCTGCCCGAACATCGGCGAGTGTTGGAACCACAAGACGGCGACCTTTTTGATACTGGGGGATACCTGCACCCGCGGCTGCCGCTTCTGTGCCATCGATAAGGGAAAACCCCTGGCTCTCGACCCCGACGAACCGCGCAACGTCGCTCTCATCGTCAAGGACTTAGGGTTGAATCATATCGTGGTCACCTCAGTCAATCGGGACGATCTGCCGGATGGCGGTTCGGCACATTTCGCCCAGACCGTTTTCTGGATCAGGCAGCTGAATCCCGGAACTCGCGTTGAAGTCTTAATTCCCGACTTCAAGGGCGATATGAAAGCCCTCGACACCGTGGTTCAATCAGGAATCCACATTCTTAACCACAACATCGAAACGGTTCCGCGGCTCTACGGAAAGGTCAGGCCCGGACACACTTATGAGTGTTCCGTCAACATTCTCAAAGCGGCAAAACAGCTGCGCGGCGACCTCCTGACAAAGACCGGACTCATGCTCGGCGTCGGCGAGACGCGTGAAGAAGTCCTGGGAACGCTTCACGATTTGCGCGCCAACGACGTGGATATCGTCACTCTCGGGCAATACCTCCAGCCGTCGCCGCGGCAACTCAAGGTAGAGCGCTATTTAACGCCCGAGGAGTTTCAAGAATTTCGAGTGGCCGGAGAGAAGCTCGGTTTCCGTCATGTCGAGTCCGGCCCGCTGGTGCGCAGTTCCTACCACGCCTGGAGCCATGTTAGTTAAAGTCGACGGTTGAGGATGGATGATGGAGGATCGCACTCGTCGATTCTCGATCTTCAATTCTCAATCTTCGGGACCACTTGGCCCCGCCTTCGCCACTCCAGGCTCGCCACTACCGTGTCTGCAATCCCGGAATCCGGGGCAGTGCCATCAGACCGTGAAGAAGGTTTCCCTTGACACAAGGTCCTCCTGTGATAGCGTGAGGCTCTTCTAACAGCACTTCAAAAAAGACAAATCCTACCCCCAACTTTGCCGAGGCAGCATGAAGCATGCGGGGCATTTCAGGAGGGG
>JBFJNS010000045.1:0-11138 GCA_041618055.1 Binatia bacterium | reverse complement strand
GCATGAGCTTGGGTCTCAGGGCGAGATTACCGTCATAGGACAAATAAAGCGTGACGACCGTCGCCCCTGACAGATCGGCGCTGAGAAAATCCTGCTGCCGGATCTCTACGAGCTTTTCCAGTCCTTGCTCGCGCACGTTTTTACGCGCAAGCTTGACCAGTCCGGGATCAATCTCTAACCCTACGGCTTTTACCCCGTAAATCCTTGCCGCAGCGATCACGACGCGGCCGTCACCGGAGCCGAGATCATAGACGACATCGCCCTTCTTAACGCCGGCGAGCACGAGCATGCGCTCGACGACCTCCTGAGGCGTCGGATCGAACGGCGCCAACTGTTGGGCACCTCTTTCGGGGATTCCGCCAGCGTGGGGACGCGCGATGGCTTGATCCGCCCAACCTCGACCCGGAATGATTTCCGTGCCTACGGTAGCGTCATGGACGTGCGGTACTTCTATGATCAATATCCCCGGCGCGTGCGGCAGATGCCGGTGGGGGTGGCGGTGGCGTGCACCGCCAAAGTGCGGCTCTTTCACCACGACACCGGATCGTGACCGGCGGGAGTGGGATGTAGAAAGTCCCTTACTAACGGTTGTCTGCCGACTGCGGCGCGATGGCGTTTGTTGGATGATGATCTGGTGTTCTCCCCCGCGAAAGCCAAAAGCGGGATCTTGATGACTTCGCAAACCTGGAGCGGGAGAACTATGGACGCCGCCAGCTCCCCGCCCACTTCCCGGGCTATGCGCCACCCCACCACGACCACCGCCCAAGAACTGTCCCAGGGCCGGCCCGCCAGTCATGGTTAACGCAGCCGCCAGCGTCAAGACTACTGCTGAGCGCTTCATTACGCTTCCCCCTGACCCCCTGCTTCATCATAGGAAGCTCATTTGATGGAAGTCAAGCTTTGTACTCCATGCCCAGGCCGCGGAAGACCGGCGCCAGCCAAGCGACGAGAACGGCCAGCAAAATGACCACGCCCCCCATGGCACTCACCGTCGCGGGCGCGCCTACGAAGTGGGCCATAACACCGGCCAGCAACGCCCCCGCCGGCATCAATCCGCGGTCCAAAGCGTAAAGGCTCATCACGCGGCCCCGTAGCCGATCGGGAATGATCAGCTGGAGCATGGTGTTGGTCGTAGCCATGAAGACCACTTGTGTCGCGCCCACGCCGACCAACGCGACCAACGCCATGGGAAATGAAGTCGTCCAGGAGAAAACGTTCAGCATGATACCGAGTAATCCCAAGCTCACCAGCAATAGGCAGCCCTGGCGCCTGATTCGGTGCGCCAGGGTCGCAAGCGATAGGCCCGCCAGCATGGCCCCAAGCCCGGGAGCGGCCAGCAGCATCCCCAATCCTTCCGGCCCCACATGCAGCACGTCTTTCTGAAACACCGGCATCAGCGTCTGAAAAGGCATGGCGAAGATACGGGGAACGAGAGCCGTTGTAAGCAGTGCAAACACCGCCGGATTGGACCAAACGTAGCCTAAGCCTTCTTTGAGGTTCGCCAGTGCCGAAAAGCGGCGCGCCTCCGGCGGCGTCGGCGGAATCGTCATCCAGTAGATGGAGACGAGCACGCCGACATAGGCCGCACCCTGGACGAAGAAATTTCCCGCCACGCCAAAAACAACGATCAACAAACCGCCCAGGGAAGGGCCAAGTACCCTCGTAAGGTTGAAGGCCGCCGAATTGAGGGCAACGGCGTTCATGAGATCTTTTTTGGGAACGACGTTCGGCACCAGGCTCTGTCTCACTGGATCGACGAAGGACCAGGCAATGCCGGTCATAAAGGTAAAGGCGAACAGGTGCCAGACCTGCACGACTCCCGAGGCTACGATCACTCCCATACCCAGAGCCGTAATCATCAGCACGTACTGCGTGCAAAGAATCAGCCTTCTGCGGTCCATCCGGTCCGCAGCCACACCCGCGATGGGACTAGTGAAGAGGAATGGCAGAGCGCGCAATCCGTTCAACATACCGAGCAAGACCGATGAGCTTGTGAGCTCATAGAGCAGCCAGCCCAGAGTGACTTGTTGGATCCACTGCCCTCCGCTCATGAAGAGCGTACCAAACCAGAGGTATCTGAAATCGGCGCGCCGCAGAGAGGAAAAAGTGCCGAGCTTAACGCCACCAGACGATGGTTCAGCCTCGCTCTCAGAGGGCAGGATTGTCGATCGCTGCAATGCCTTCGTGCCTCAGCTCTGTTGTATGCGCGGACGACAATCGACGATCGTCGTCTCAATGCACCTTTGAAAACCGCAGCGCCATTAGCGGGATAATAGAAGCTTGGCAATAGAGAACGCGCCAGCCCGACTGCCTGGCGAACGGCAACGCTCAATTCGCATCCGTCGCCTAACGGGGCCTTTGCCCCGCTCCGGGTCGAGGCTAGGCCGATCGCTGAAATGATGGGTATACGCTAGTGCAGTGTCCCCAACGCTTCTTTACATTTGGATGCTCCACAGAGGCAGGCCTTCTGCCCGTGGTCAATAGGCCGATGCCTTGTAGGCCACCCCGCCAACCCCGTCGAGTGGATTTTCCTACGGTTGGGGCCCGACGGAACCTTGTCGTTCTTGTGCCCACGGGCTCCTGTCCCACCTCTGTGGAGCCTGAAACTGTGCCGAGGGACTGTCAAGAGATTTTTGGGACACTACACTAGAGACGCATTGTCTTCGCAACGAAAGGTTTCCCCAGGTTCCTCGACTAACCTTTCTGCTGCGGAATTCGGGTTGAATGAAGGCAGCTAATAAGGGTGTCGGGTGGGGCCTGGCAGGAAAACTAAGGGAGCGATCCGAGACCGTTCACAAACTTATTCGTCCCCAATCCAGCGCGGCGATGCAAGGTGCCGCGCAACTACTCCGATCGGATGCAACCTAGGAATGGAAATGGCCGCCTGGAAGCTGTGCCGCCGCGGCAAGTGAGAGCCGGCGTGCCCGGTAAAGGTCAGCACATTGCCTGCAAAGGCCCAGAGAAGGTTGCCAGCCGGGAAAATCGCCCTTGATTTCATCGACGACGTTCTTGTCTAAGCCTTCGGGGTGGGGCTCGAAAGAATGGGTTGGAAAGCGGCAGAGCGGGCAGCGCCCTCCTGCATGGGACTGGAGCGTCCCTGCCAATGTGGTTGCTCCCGGGTTGAGAGCAAAGGCGACCAGCATGCTGTGGGTGTGGGGTTCGATGTCAAAAAAGCTGCTGAAATGTTGCTCTGTCTGTTCTCCTAACATGGAGAACGTGCGCGAGAAATAATCCAGATGCTGGGTTCGAAGCGATGCCGGTAACCATCGACGGCGTACCATGCGCCCGTCGATCGTCGCGTCCCAAAGAACTCGGTAGCGCTCGCGTAGCAAGGCATCGTAGGCTGGGCCCCCCTCATTGGACGGAAGGCTCGGCTGGTAGCCAAAAACGGGGTCGAGCATGTCCGTGATATGCAGGAACTCGTGGCGGAGGAAAGTCAGAAGGGCGGACGGTTTGAGGAAAGACTCCGGTCTCAGTAAGATGCGTACCGTAGGTTGCTCCTTCCCTTTTAGTCCCTCTTCGGGGATAACGAACAACTCAGCCTCTTCCTCCGTTCTCTTTCGGGCAGGCGCGACAAGGCAATATCTAGTGGAGGATTCGAGCGAGCGTTGTTCATCAATCGCCTGCTCGATGGGCGCGGCGAGTCCCAGGTGGATAAACCACTGGCGATCGAGTTGCTGAAAATTCCTCTCCCGTTCTTCTGGGTTCTCGATCTCGTAGAGGCGATTCCGCTCCCGAAAGTAGCGCTTGGATTCAGGATGTCCTTTGAGTCCAAGTAAAACCGCTTCTTCGATCAGCCGCGGATCATAGCGAACCGTCTCTCCCCTCATGTGTCCTCAAACTCCTCCGCTCTCTCGCTTCCCGGAATGGCCGCGCAGTCGGCCCCGGTGCCGCAGGCCATGGGCACGCCATCGTCGCCGGCGGGGCGGAGAGGAACATTACCCGAGCCCACCGGGACACCGTATCTTTCACAGTCCTTGGTGACCACGTGATAACACAACTCCCCAAGGGCGCCGTAAAACCCGCCAGAGTCTTCGCGGGTGAGTTTTTTCGTAAAAGACGGAGCGAAGCGGCCCAGATGATCTTGCAGGAAAAGACGGGCGGCCTTGCGGGTTTCCTCCAACATGGAGATGTCTTCGCGCTCCAGAGCATAGACCTCTTTGAGCGCGAGGAACGAAAGAAATTCACACTCGCAGCTTATGTGGTCCGCCCTTTCGTGCTCGGTTGAATTGAGCGTCAGGCCGAACGCGCGGTAAAAAGCCATTAGGTCTCCCATTGCATGCGGCTGTTGGAAGAGCCCTTCGGTCCCGTATTCGGTTTCATACGGTGGTACGGGTCCTCGGGCCGTGTGTCCGAAAAGACGTTGATAAGAATTCTCCATCTTTCGGAGCGAGTCTATGTGAGTGACTCTAAGCTGGCGGGTAGTAGCCACCAGTCCGGAGTCTGCACTGGGATCCAATAGCGAAGCTGCGTCTTCGAGGGTCTTGGCTTCCTTCCCGCACACGAGTCGGTCCACCATGTCGTTAGTCGGCGGCCGAAACCCTAGCGCCAGCGCGTGGTAGAGCAGCACTCGTGAGAAAGCGTTGTTGATCTCGTTCATATTTGCCCTCGTCCTGAAAGGTTTGTTCTCCTTAGCACTCATATCGAATTGGCGTGCTTCGCCGGGCGAACGTGGAGCGGTTCTTCCACGGTGGTGCGGAAAATCTCCTTGCCGTCCCGGCCGTAGGCGATGACTGTGTCGTTATAGATGGTTATTTTTCTTCCCCGTAATGTGGTCTCATAGACCCTTGGACCCTCCTTGATCTGATAGCGGTAGATGATTCGATTGGAGCGACGGAAGAGCTGGAGGACGGCGAGCAACTCGCGGTCGGGATAACTATAGCGCTCGATCGCCTCGTCGACGCCGGGGCCGAACATTTGTTTCAGATAATCCCGTGGAACCCAGCGCGGCGGAATATAGTAGCCGTTGGGCTCCGTGCCGAATTGCGGATAGAGTGGAAGGGCCACCTTGGCGACATGGACCATGTAGTAGAGCGGATTGTAGCGGTCCTCGGCCCAAGTTCCGTCCCGGTTCATCTTGACGAGTCCTTGCAGACGGATTTGACCGATGCACGCGGACATGCAGCGGGTCTCAATCGGCAGACCGCGGCTCTCGCGATCCTTTCCCTCCACACGGGGATAACACGCGATGCATTTCTCGGAAACCCGGGTATTGCCGCGGTACATGCTCTTTTTGTAAGGACAGGCCTCGACGCATTTGCGGTAGCCGCGACACTCTTTCTGGTCGATCAGCACGATACCGTCCTCAGGCCGCTTGTAGATCGCATTGCGCGGGCAGGCGGCGAGGCAGGCGGGGTAGCTGCAGTGGTTACAGATTCGGGCCAGATAGAAAAACCAGGTCTTGTGTTCAGGCAGCTCGACTCCATTCGGATCCAGCTGGTCGCGCACCCCTTTGGGACCCACGGGATTGTCCTCGTAGATATTTGGTGAGTTCCATTCGTCATCGCTGGGGAGATAGCCAAGCACCCGCGCGCTATCCGGGGTCAGCATGTTTTGAGCCTCGAAGATCGTTCGGCCGCTGAATTGCCCGTAAGGTTTTTTCCGATCCGCCGCGGGCTTCCCTGCCCAGTGCTGTTGCCCCGGGTTGGCTTTCTCAAGAAGGTCCAAAATCTTGACATCCCAGAACTGAGGATAGCCTCCGTAGGGCTTGGTTTCGACATTCGCCCACCACATTTGCTCTTGGCCTTTACTGAAAGTCCAAGTGGACTTGCAGGCCATGGTACAGCTCTGGCATGCAATGCACCGATTAATGTTGAAGACGAAGGCGAACTGACGCTGCGGGTAGGCCGCCTCATAGGGGTAAGCCATGTCGCGGCCAATATGCCAGTTGTGAACTTTAGACATCTTCGCTCTCCTCTCCTATCGGGTTCCAATTGTCCCAGCCCTCACCTCTTTCCTCCCCCGCGTCGGCGGGGTCGATGAAGGAGGGGGGGTGATCGCTTTGAACCGGTTGAACGTCTTGAACTGTAATTTTAGCCCTTCCCCAAGCGTCGACGCACTCGTCAACGATTTCGGCGATCGCCCGTTCTCCGAGGTCGCGGTATGTGCCGTGGGCTCCCGCATAGTACGGATTCTTAAAAAGCCTCAGGAGCTGCTCGCGGTTGTATCCCATGCGGGCGAACTCTTCGGCAAAAACATAGGCCATGTCGCGCATCGCTTCAGGATCAGCCGGCAACGCAACGCCTACGAGCATGTTCGGATCAGTCGGATCGGGGTCTCTGAAGGGCATCTCTCTTTTCCCCCATTTCGGGTTCAAATTGTTCCAGTCGTTTCAATCGTTCCAGCCCTTTCCTTCGTCCCCCCCGCGACGCGGGGGAGGAAAGAGGTGGGGCTTGAACGGTTTGAACGCAATTGCTTCAAGTTTTGACTTTCGTCAAATCCCCCGCCAGGTAGCGCTTCATAAAATCATTTTCGTTGTCCGGCGTATATCCTGTCGTCGCCGGTTGCCAGATGCCTTTCCCCCCCAGTCCGCCGTCCTCGGCCTTTGTCACCCGCACCAGGGTTTCCTTAGGAACCGTGTTAACGGCATGATTGTCGGCTTCGCCGCCGAAGATGAAGCCCATGAAGACCTTGGACTTGTGAAAAAGGCTGTCGGTTTGATGCATGGGCATATGCCAGTTCCTGGTGACGGATTGCTGTGAGCCATAACGCAGATTGGCCTGGTAGCCCGTGTTCTCCGAGAGTGCCCGGCCATCAGGTCGCGTTTCATGCGCCTTGACACTTTTTTCCGTGGTAATGAAAGGCGCATGCTTCATCATGACGATGTTGTATGGGTACGCGTGGTTGTACTTCACTCGAAGCATGCAGCGCGAAACCTTGTAGAAGGGGTCGTCGGGTTTGGCCCCGAGGTAGGGGCGGTCGGCAGGGTTCGCGTCTACATAGACGTAGTCGCCGTCATTGATGCCGAGCTCCCGAGCTGCCTGCGGATTGATGTGTAGTTGGTGTTCTCCCACGGAGGGGGATCGTTTGTCGATGCGGTAGGGATCGCCAAAGTTGGAGTCATACATCATGTGCCAGTCCACGTTTGACCAGCTTGAATGCACGCGGTGGCGTGTCTTGGGAGTTAGACAGTAAAACTGAAACCCTTTTTCCCAGAGGAAATTCTTTGTGCCTTTGACTTCCTTCCAGGCAAGTTTCACGTTTCGGACCGTCCGCTCATCCCAGTGCTCCGCCGTCCGCGGAATACCGTAGTCCTCGGGACGAATGAAAGGGTTGGAGCTGACGATGACGTTGGGCAAATAAGGCGTCGCCTCTGGGCCTTCGCGGTGCACGATAAAATTCTCGCCGTACTCGATTGCCTCCGGGACATCGGAGTATGCATGGAGCCGGCCGGTGTCGGTGTGAAACGGCTCGCTGTCATGAACCTGTTCGTAAAAGGGAATTCTCGGGTATGTGCGGAAATTCATGAGGCAGCCGCCCGGGGGGCCGTATTTGCCGGCCATAATGTCATCGAGGCGGTAGCCTGCTGTGGTCGTGCAGCTGTCGAGCAGTCGTTGGACATAGACATGGCGCTTGTCCGGTGCGGCAAAGGCGAAGTAATCCCGGAAGCGCTTCTCTCCGGTTATGTCGGCGAGGGCGTTGGCGATTCCTGCAAGAATCATGAGATCGTCTTTGCTATCAAAGACCGGCGGGATACCCCCCTTCCAAATCTGCAGAAAGGGATTCGAGCAGCTCGCCGTGATTTCGAGCCCTTCGAATTCCAGCCACGAGTTCGCCGGCAGGGCAATATCGGCGTACTCGATCGAGGCGGTCATCTGGATATCGATGGAGACGATCATTTCAACGTTCGGATCGACGTTCTTGATCACGCCGTAGGCCCACTTCGCGTTGTTGATAAGGTTTACGTTCGAGAAGATCATCGCCTTGGTCGGCGTGGGCATGTGGGTATCGCCCGTAAAGTTTCTGCGTCCGAATTTCGGCGTATTGACGATCAGAGCCAGATCGCCGTGGTTCCAGTAGGCAGGCTCTTCGTCTTTGGTATAAGCGTGCGCCTTGATTGCCTTGCCAGGCACCTTCGAACCGAGGGTAATATTAAACGGATCTTCCGCCACCCAACCCTTGAATCCGGGTCCGGTCCAAGGCGATCCCTGGAAGAGAGCGGCCTTGTAGTTTCCCGCCCAAGTGTGCGAGCCGGCTCCGGGCCGGCCGATGTTCCCCGTGAGCATCAGCGGTAAATAGGAGGCGCGATTCATCTCGGTCGCATGGAACCAGTGATTGATCCCTTCTCCCTGGTGGATCGCGACCGGTTTCATCGTGGCGATATCCTGAGCAAGCTGCTCGATCATGCCTTTGGGCGCGTGTGTGATCTCAACGACCGTGTCGAGATCGTAATCTTTGAGGTGAGTTTGATAGAGCGTCCAGAGGGTCGCGACTTCGATCTCCTTTCCATCCACAAGTCTTACCTTGAAGGTCCCGTCCAAGGCGGGCTCCAGCCCTTTCTTGGCCATGGTTTCGCCCACGTCGTCGCGCGTGACAGCGACCGGGCCGTTTTTCTTTGCATCCCAGATGACGTAGTCGCCCAGCTTGTCGTGTTGCTCGCGGGTGAGGCCCTGAACTTTCATGGACGGACCGTCGGGGGAGAGACCACTCTTGTAGTTGGCGAATAGCTCATGCGCGCGCACGCGCTTTAAAGTGTCGGTTCGCACGAGAAGCGGAAAATCGGTGAAGCGCTTCACGAACGTATCGTCGTACCATTTCTTGTCGATCATGAGTTTTGTAATGCCGAGCCAGAGCGCGGCATCCGTTTGCGGCCGAATCGGTATCCAGTAGTCTGCCTTCGTGGAAGGCGGCCCGTACTCGGGCGCGATGACGACGATCTTGGCGCCGCGCTCCATGCACTCGATGAACCAGTGGGAATCCGTCAGCTTGTTCTCCACCAGGTTCTTCCCGTCCATGATGATGAGCTTGGAGAAGCGCAGGTCGTTGAAGTCGCAGTCCGATGTTTGAAGGCCGTGAACCCAGGGGTGCCCCGGAGCTTGGTCGCCGTGCCAGGTGTAGTTGGAAAAATTGCGTCCCGCAAGTGCCTTATCTGGCCCGACGCCGCGTATCTTGGCATCCAGCAGCGCCATAGAATTGTTCAAGCGGTACATGCCGTATTTTCCGATGACCCCAAGGAGGCCCATGCCGCCGCGCATCTTCAGGGTTCGGGTTCCTGCCCCCTTCATCGCCTCGACCATCTCGGGCTGGTAGCCTTGAGCGAGCAAGCGCTTTTTGCCGTCTTCCCCGCTGTATCGGGTGGAGATGGCGACGAGGGCCTTGGCGATGTCATGGAAGATATCTTCCCAAGATATCTGAATGAATTCGTCCTGGCCGCGGCTGTCGAACATGTACTTGGATTTGTTTTCCGGAGTCAGCTCGGGAAACCCGGCATCAGCCCAGGCTTTCCAGCCTTTGCGGACTATCGGATGGCGCAAACGGTACGGTCCGTAAAGAACACGGTGAAACGTGTAGCCCTTAGCGCACTGTCGGGGATTCCAGTTAGCCGTCGCCTTGTTTCCGTACAGGTCCGCATACTTCTGGTAGTCGTACGTGTTGCCGAGCCGGGTGACGATGCCGTTTCGGACAAAGGCGCGCACGCGGCAGGCGTGAGTGTCATTGGGCGAACAAACCCAGTCGAAGCTCCTATCGTAGCTGTACTGGTCGCGGTAGATTTTTTCCCACGCACGGTCCACTGAGCCCGCCAGGGGGTTCTCGCCAGGCCTCGCGGCTGCCAAGAGACGAAGCGGGATCCCGGTCGTGAGGGCCGCAGTCCCGCCGCCAACGCCCAGCCACTTCAAGAAATCTCGCCTGGTTACGCTGCTAAACTCTCCCTTGTGTTGGTCACTCATGGTTGCTCTCCTTCGCGGCGTTCAAAAGTTCAAAGACCGTTCTTGAACTCTTGAATACTTGAACATTGAACGACTGTTACTTGGCAATTTTGAGCTCCTGCCAAATGGTTACCGACTTTTTGCCGTCGCGGTCCCCCGCGCTGCCGTTCCACACCGCAAACGCCACTGGGACCGTGGTGCCTGGTTTTAGAACCGAAGCGCCTTTGCCGCCGGGCAAGAGGCGCCTGCGAAACATGGCGCGATATGAGCTTTCGCCATAGACACCCCTGGCATCGACTTCCTGCTCGATCCTGGGACGAGCCCTCAAAGTCCCGAACCCCTGTGCGCTAAGATCTTCAGCAGGGCTCTTCCGCTGCGGATCGGAAACAATGTTGCCCGCACCCCAGGCAGTGACGAAAGTCTTGTCCGATTCCAGAGTAAGCGCGTGGCGGTGAGGTTGCTCGATGGGCGATCGTGTGAGGTTGGGGTAAGAGTCGATACCCAGATTGGGATAGATTTTTTCCAAGTCCTGAAAGACTGGTTCCAGATCAGCCTGCCGCTCTGACTTCCACATCCATATGTTTACCGGTTCCCCTTTTGACCCCATAGCAAAGAATGGCGGATTTGGGGACAAAGCAAATTGGACCGCGGCGGCGTCGCGGAAATCCTGGGGCCGGATCGCAGTGTGGTCCGCCGTGCTGTCGGCCCAAACCATGAGCAAGGCAATGTCCTTGCCGTCATGCAGCGCCCGGACGGTTACTTCTTCTGGCCGCTCGGCGCGCCACCAGAGAGGCATGAGGTGAAGATTGACAGGCTTGGCGAGACGCCACGTGCCCGAATCGGGGTGGTCTGGAAGCTCTTTGACGCGAGTCGCAATGATTTGGAATTTCTTCATCTCGACCCGTTCTCGCTGTTTTTCGCTTGATAAGGACAAGATGTAATGGACAAGGTGCCAAGCGTCGTCGCCATACGCCCAGTCACTTGACGGCATGGGACTGCCTGGAATGCCCGCCACGATGCGCCGATAGAGGGCCTGCGGGTCCGGGCTGCCTTTATAAACCCCGGCAGTTAGATCTCTTGGGCGTGTTGGATAGCCCTCCTCATCGATTTGCCGTTCGGTGCCGTCCCCGACCCCGGTACTGCCGTGGCAGGAGGCACAGGCCTCCTTGTACATTTCCAGCGCGCGGGCTTTCGCGGCAGCGTCATACGGGGGTTCCTTAGGTACCACGATGACTCCTTCACCCCTGCCGCCATCGGGAGTCGGGCTTTTTG
>JBFJNS010000044.1:0-11145 GCA_041618055.1 Binatia bacterium | reverse complement strand
GGCCCGCATCGAGCTAAAAAATCATTGCCCTTATCTTGGAAGGCTTGATTCTACGCAGTGATTTTTGCAATGGATTTGCATGCAGAACGCTAGGCTTCTTCAGGGCATTCGAGCGAGTTTAAAATTCTCTGCAAATCCTTCGGCAACGGCGCGGTCCATTTCGCTGTGCTTCCCTTGTACTTGAGGCCAAGGCTCGCTGCGTGCAAGAACTGGCGCTTTAAACCATAAACCCGGCGGAAATATTTGTTAAAGGCGAAATCGCCGTGACGGTCGTCCATGACGACGGGGTGGCCAAGACGAGCGCAATGGAGACGGATCTGATGCAGGCGACCGGTCTCGGGCTTCACCTTGATGAGCGTGGTCTCCGAAAAAAGTTTCAACACCCTAAAATGCGTGACTGCGGATACAGGTTTGCCGTCGCGACCCGTGAGGGGAAAGTCGATGGTTCCGGCCTTTCTGTGGAGACGGCCGACCACAAGGCACAGGTATTCTTTCTGGACACTTCCTTCCGCAAATGCGTCTTCGAGATCCTGGGCGGCTTGGCTGTTTTTTGCCACGATGAGGAGACCCGATGTGTCTTTATCGAGACGGTGTACAAGCTTCGGTGTCACCCCCGCGGGGCGGTATTTTGCTTCTAGAATGCCTAGCAACGAGCCGTGTTTGAGAACCCGTTTGCCCTCGTGCACGGCCATACCCGGGGGCTTATCGACGATCAAAAGCTCTCGATCCTCAAAAATTACCGGCACTTCCCGTGGATTGGCCCGTTCAGGGTCGATTCCTGTCAAGTGTTTCTCGAAAGGGATATAGAGATGGATTCGGTCGCTTGGATGAATGATGTCGTCCGGTTTGGAGCGCCGGCCGTTTAGCCTGACGCCATTCTTGCGAAAAAGCTTTCGCACATAGCCCACCGGGAACCGATTTCTAAGAAAATTCTCAACTTTCTTAACCGGCTCCGAGGCGGGGACGACGATTTCTTGGACCACACGCGCCAGTTAACGGCAAGGGACCGGCTTCGTCAAGGGTTGGTCGCGGCAATATTTGCAATTCTCTAGGAGTTAAGATAGTTTACGCGAATGGCGTCAACAGTGCATGTCGCATCTGAGCCTGTGCGCCTCGGTGAGGTTTTCATTGAGCCGTAATGAGACGGTCGATGCTCTTAGAAAAAAGATCGATCAAATTGATGAGAAAATCGTTGCCCTGCTAAATGATCGGGCCTCCCTTGCGCTGAAGATCGGCCAGGCAAAAAACTCCGATAACCAAGGGATATATGTCCCCAGCCGCGAAATTGAAGTTCTTCGGCGCGTGTCCCAATTGAGCAGCGGGCCGCTTTCCGAACAGACAATTCGCACAATCTATAGGGAGATTATTTCCGCGTCTCGGGCGCTCGAGGCGCCGCTGAGAATCGCCTACTTTGGCGCTGAGGCGAGTTACACCCACCTGGCTGCTAAGGAAAAATTCGGGTCGTCCGCTGTCTTACTACCCACAGCTAGCATTAGCGATGTATTTCAAGAGGTTAGTCAAGGCAGGGCATCCTTCGGCGTGGTCCCCATAGAGAATTCCAGCGAGGGAGTCGTGGCTCACACTTTGGATGGGCTGGTGGAATCAGACCTGAAGATTTGCGCGGAAACTTTTTTGGAAATTCATCACAACCTCTTGTCGCGCAGCGGCTGCGCCGACCAGATTCAAACCGTGATTTCTCATCCGCAGGCACTGGCCCAGTGCCGTCGCTGGCTGGCCAGCCACCTTCCCGGGGTGAAAGTCGAAGAGGTTGCAAGCACGGCGCACGCCGCCATGAAGGCGGCAGCGGACGATACGCTTGGAGCCGTCGCCGGCGCTCTGGCCAAGGAGGCCTATCAACTCCAAATTGTAGCGGCGAACATCGAAGATTACAGCAACAACATTACCCGCTTCCTGATCATTGGTAATAGTGAATCGCCCTCTAGCGGCAGCGACAAAACATCGCTCGTTTTTTCCGTGAAGGATAAACCCGGAGTTTTGCATCGCATGCTGCAACCGTTTGCGAGAAGTCGGATTAATCTGACCAAGATTGAGTCGCGTCCGATCAAAGACAAGCCGTGGGAGTATATGTTTTTCATCGATTTTAGGGGGCATCGCGAAGACCGGCGGGTGCGCAGGGCAATCACGGAGTTGGAAAGAAATTGTATCTTCTTGAAGATCCTTGGATCTTATCCGAGTGGACTATGAGCATTGTGGATCATGTACCCGAATATATTCACACGCTTGTGCCCTACGCTCCCGGCAAGCCCATTGAGGAGGTCGAACGAGAGTACGGGATATCGAACTCCATTAAACTGGCTTCGAACGAAAATCCTTTGGGTCCGTCGCCCATGGCAGTTCAGGCGATACGCGAGCGCGTGGCGCAGCTTCATTTTTATCCTGACGGGGACTGTTTCTATCTGAAGAACGGGCTGTGCCGGAAACTAGGGATCGCGCCCGAGCAGGTGATATTCGGTAACGGATCGAATGAAATCATCGAACTGGCGGTTCGGACCTTTCTGCGCCCGGGTGACGAGGTGGTAATGGCACACCAGGCCTTCGTGGTCTATCGGCTGGCGACCCAAGCCATTGGCGGCGTCAGCCGGGTCGTACCGTTGCGTGATTTTACCCACGATCTCGATGCCATCGCCGCCGCCATGACGCCAAACACCCGGCTCGTTTTCCTCGCCAATCCCAACAATCCCACAGGCACCATTTATCGTCGTGCCGCCTGGGAGCGTTTCCTCGACCGGCTATCGCCGAATGTTCTAGTGATGGTGGACGAAGCCTATTTCGAATATGTTGAGGACCCCGACTATCCCGACTCGCTGCGCTACGGCGACTGCGGTAAGACCCTGCTGACCGTGAGAACATTCTCAAAACTCTACGGTTTGGCCGGGCTGCGCATCGGCTACGGCATCGGGCCGCGGGAAGTGATCGACTTGATGCAGCGCGTCAGGCAACCGTTTAATGTCAATGCCGCTGCTCAATGGGCCGCCTTGGCGGCGCTGGGGGACGCCGAGCACGTGCGGCGAAGCCTCGCGGCGAACCGAGAGGGAAAGGCATATCTGAGTCGAGAGATCGCCAAATTAGGGTTGGAACAGGTCCCTAGTTCGGCCAATTTTATTCTGCTGCGCGTCGGCGACGGGGAGCGGGTCTTTGAGGGGCTGCTAAGACAGGGAGTCATCGTGCGACCGATGAGGGGCTACGAACTTCCGGAATATATCCGAGTCACGATTGGAACTATGCCGGAGAATCATAGATTCATTGAGGCGCTAAGCAGCATTATGAGGGCTTGTTAGGAGTCATCGTGGAGACGGCGGAATTGTCATGATCGTTGTCTTAAAGCCGGGAACCTCTGCCCAGGAGGTCAAGAAGATCGTCGAGCGCATCGAGGCCTTTGGCTTGCGTGCGCATATTTCCGAAGGCGAAGAGAGAACGATCATCGGTGCCATCGGTGATGAACGGTTGTTGCTGGATCGAAGCTTGGAGGCGTTCCCCGGCGTCGAAAAAGTTTTGCCGATCCTGAAACCCTATAAACTGGTTAGCAGAGAATTCCAGCCGAAAAATACCGTCATCGATGTCAGGGGCTGCAGCATCGGCGACAAGAAAATACACGTCATGGCGGGGCCTTGCTCGGTCGAATCGCGGGAACAGGTTCTCGATGCAGCTTTGCCCGTAAAGGAGGCGGGTGCGACCTTTCTGCGCGGCGGCGCCTACAAGCCAAGGACATCTCCTTACAGTTTTCAGGGTCTTGGCCCCGAAGGTCTGGAATTTCTCGCGCACGCCCGCGAGGTCACCGGTTTGCCGATCATCACAGAAGTGCTGGACCCGCGCGATCTCGATATCGTCTACAGGTACGCGGATATTCTCCAGATTGGGGCCAGGAACATGCAAAACTTCAAGCTCCTGACCGAGGCGGGCAAACTCGACAAGCCGGTTATGCTGAAGCGCGGGTTGAGCGCAACCATTCAGGAGTTCCTGCTCTCCGCAGAGTATATCGCTAGCGAAGGGAATCGCAAAATCATTTTGTGCGAACGCGGTATCCGAACCTACGAGACCGAGACCCGCAACACGCTCGATCTGAGCGCGGTCCCGGCTCTAAAGCGATTGACTCATCTGCCCGTCTTTGTCGATCCAAGTCACGGCACCGGGCGCTGGGATCTGGTGGCGCCCATGGCATTGGCCGGTGTGGCGGCGGGAGCGGATGGGCTGCTCATCGAGGTGCATCCTAAACCCGAGGTGGCCCTGAGCGACGGTCCGCAATCGTTAAAGCCGCAGAAATTTGCGCAGATGATGGGGCAATTGAAAAAACTGGCAGCGGCCGTGGGGAGGGAAATTTAGTGGCCTTTTTATTTCGCCGGATGGTCGTGGTTGGAGTAGGTTTAATCGGCGGCTCGTTAGCGTTGGCCATGCGCGAGCGAGGGCTCGTCGAAGAGATCGTGGGAATGGGGCGCGGAAAAAAGAATTTACGGTTCGCGCAACGACAGGGAATGATCGATCGCTACGTTCTGAACGAAAAGGATATCCCGAGCCAGACGGACTTCTTGATGATGGCCACTCCGGTGAGAACGACGATGCCGATGACTTCGGCTTTCCTGCCGCACCTGCGGCCGGGGTGTATCGTGAGCGACGTCGGCAGCGTCAAGGGCGAGATCGTCCGTGGCATGGAACGCCTGTTGCCGGGAACGATTCCTTTCGTGGCATCACATCCGATCGCCGGCAGCGAGCAGTGGGGCGCGCAGGCCGCCAGGGCGGACCTGTTCGTCGGGCATCGCTGTATTCTAACGCCCACGAGGAAAACCGACGTAAGGGCTCTAAGAAAGGTCGCCTCTCTCTGGCGCAGGGTCGGCGCTAGAGTGGAGATCATGAACCCCGACGTACACGATCGTGTCCTGGGGGTGATCAGTCATCTGCCGCACGTGCTGGTTTACGCTTTGGTTAACGCCTTGGCGCGGACGCGCATACCCGGAGTAGACTTAAAGAGTTATTGTGCCGGGGGGTTCAAGGATTTTACCCGGATTGCATCAAGTCGGCCCGAGCTCTGGCGCGATATCTGCCTTATGAATCGGGTGGCCCTTGGTAAATCGCTCGGCGACTATATCGAGAACCTGGAGCAACTCAAGCGCTGGATTGGGGCCGGGAAAAGCGCTTTACTAGAGAGGGAATTCACCCGGGCCAACGAGATCAGGGGACAGATTCCCTGAGCGTCTGGAAGATGAAGAGAATTGCCAAGACCAACAAGGCGTTGAGAGGTGAGATCGCCGTTCCCGGCGATAAGTCCATCGCTCACCGGGCCGTTATTCTTGCGAGCATCGCCCACGGCCGCAGCCGGATATTTAATTTGTCCGGGGGGGATGACAACTCGCGGACCGTGCGGGCGTTTCGGCAAATGGGGGTCGCCATTGCCCGGAAAGGCGCGGCTCTGTGTATCGAAGGCGGGGGCTGGGAGGGCCTTAGACAGGCGCCGGACACCATCGATTGCGGGAATTCCGGGACCACGATGAGGCTTTTGTCCGGCCTGTTGTCCGGCCAGCCGTTTATCAGTCGTCTAGACGGGGATTCGTCGCTGCGCCAGCGGCCGATGCAACGGGTGATCGATCCGCTAACCATGATGGGAGCCAAGATCATCAGCAAGACTTTCGATGGACGAGCGCCTCTCGAGATTCAAGGCGGTGAGCTTTGCGGGATTGAGTACCGGATGCCGATTGCCAGCGCGCAGGTCAAATCCGCAATCCTGCTGGCGGCGCTACAGGCGGATGGACTGACGACCGTGCGGGAGCCCCTAAAGTCGCGAGACCATACGGAAGTCATGCTGCGAGGATTCGGCGCGGAAGTCTCGGTCAATTGCACGACGGTTGCTCTCAGAGGAAAGCAGAAACTACAGGGCAGGGACGTGCGGATCCCGGGCGATATCTCATCGGCTGCGTTTTTTCTGGTCGCCGCCGCCATAATCCCGCACTCCGATGTGACGATTCGCGGCGTTGGCTGCAATCCCACCCGCGACGGAGTCGTCGTGGTTTTACGGCGTATGGGTGCTGCCATCGAGCTGCTCAATGAACGGATGGAAGCCGGTGAGGCGGTGGCGGACTTCCATGTGACGGGCGGACGGCTCAAGGGCGTCGAGGTTGGGCCGGAGCTGGTCGCCAGGACCATCGACGAGTACCCCGTTTTGGCGGTGGCGGCGGCTTTGGCGGAAGGCACAACGACCTTTACCGCAGTTGAAGAGTTGCGTTACAAAGAGTCCGATCGAATTGCAACGATGACCGAGGGTTTGCGACGCCTCGGTGTCCAGGTCGAGGAGTGCGAGGACGGAATGACGATTCACGGCGGGCGGCCCTTGTCCGGCGCCAGTGTGCGAAGTTTCGGCGACCATCGCATAGCGATGGCGCTTGCCATCGCTGGCTTGTCCAGCGAAAACGGAGTAGAAATTGACGATGCCGGATGCGTGGATGTTTCGTTTCCGACGTTTTTTGAATTGCTGGAAAGAATCTGTTTGCCATAAGGGCCAACAGGGAGGATAGTAATAGGAGACACTGCCACACATGGTCATCGCCATAGATGGTCCTTCCGGTGCGGGGAAGAGCACCCTTGCCAAAAGGTTGGCTAGGGAACTTGGTTTCATGTATCTAGATACCGGCGCTATGTATCGGGCCCTAGCCTTGAAGATTCTGCGGAAGGGGATCGATTTGGCTGACGCAGAGGCGCTGGGTGAGATCGTGGCAAAGACAGAGATCGAAATGAAGAAACAAGACCACCATCTCCGGCTGCTTTTAGACGGCGAGGACGTGTCCGGATTGATTCGAACCCCGGATGTGAGTCAGATGGCATCGAAGGCCTCTGCGCTGAAGGAGGTTCGACAGAGAATGCTGGAGCTGCAACGCGCCCTGGGATGCCGCGGAAACGTGGTTGCGGAAGGGCGCGATATCGGTACGGTCGTGTTTCCCGAGGCGGACGTCAAAGTGTATCTTGAGGCCTCCGCAGAGGAGAGGGGCCGCCGCCGCTACCACGAGCTGCGTGCCGCAGGGCAAAATGTCGACCTGGAGGACACCGTTCGGGAGATGCAGGAAAGGGACAAACGGGACAGCGAGCGCGACCTAGCCCCGCTGCGCAAAGCAGATGACGCCGTGGTGATCGACTCTTCGGCGTTGGCGGCGCATGACGTGGCGCAGAGAGTCATGCAATTAATTCGTGAAAAAGCCTCATTAAATAATCAAAAAGATCGGAGTTGGAGTTCATGATTCAGGACGAAGCGAAAAAAGACACCGGTGCAGGCGGTGCAAATGATTTCGAAGCCTTATTTGAAGAAAGCCTGCGCTCGGTGAAACCCGGCGGGGTTGTCAAAGGCACTGTTGTCGGGGTCACGGCGACCCATGTCCTTATTGATGTCGGCTACAAGTCAGAGGGGCAGATTCCGGTCCAGGAATTCACGGATCGCGATGGGAACCTTCAGGTCAAGGTCGGCGACGAGGTAGATGTCTTTTTCGATTCATCCGAAGGCGAAGGCGGCGGCATTGTGCTGTCACGGCAGCGTGCCCAGAACATCAAGGTCTGGGAAGAAATTGAAAGCGCGTACAACGAAGGCAGGGCCATTGAAGGAGTCATCGTCGGTAAAGTCAAAGGGGGATTCAAGGTTGACGTCGGAGTGCCGGGCTTTCTTCCGGGGTCCCATGTGGACATTCGACCGAGCCGCAATTTGGACAAATTTCTCGGCAATAAAGACCGCTTCGCCATCCTTAAGTTTAGCCGTGCCAGGGGGAACGTGGTCCTCTCTCGCAGAGTCCTGCTGGAGAAAGAACGCGATTCGTTGAAACAGGAGGTACTCAAGGTATTGGAGGAGGGCGTTATCCTTGAGGGCACGGTGAAGAACATCACGGGATACGGGGCATTTGTCGATTTGGGCGGGATTGACGGAATTCTCCATATCAGCGACATGTCCTGGGGCCGCATCAGCCACCCCTCCGAAGTTCTGCAGGTGGGTGACAAGGTAAAAGTGGTTGTTCTCAAGTTCGATCTCGAAAAGGAGCGCATTTCTCTCGGGATGAAACAGCTAACGCCGGACCCCTGGCATACGGTGGCGGAACGCTATCCACTCGGGATGCGGGTCCAAGGGAAGGTCATTAGCTTGATGGATTATGGAGCCTTCGTTGAACTCGAAAGCGGGATCGAAGGGCTTATCCATATCTCGGAAATGTCCTGGACAAGGAAGATCGCGCATCCTTCGAAAATCCTTCAAGTGGGCCAATCGGTCGAAGTCGTTATTCTCAATGTCGACCCCGAACATCGCCGCATTTCCTTGGGTCTCAAGCAAGTCATGCCCAATCCGTGGGAAGAGGCGAAGAACAAATATCCTCCGGGTAGCATTGTTAAAGGCCCCGTTAGGAATATTACGGACTTTGGCATTTTTGTCGGCATTGAGGAAGGTATCGATGGGCTGGTGCATGTGTCCGATTTGCACTGGACCAAGAAAATCAAACATCCCTCCGAGCTACACAAGAAGGGCGATATCGTTGAAGCGAAGGTCTTAGGGGTCAACGTCGAAAATGAAAGATTTTCTCTCGGTATCAAACAGCTCACCACTGACCCGTGGAAGATCATCGCCGAGCGCTATCCTCTCGGATCGAAGGTCAGAGGTCAGGTCACGAGCATTCCGGATTTTGGAGTCTTCGTCAGGCTCGAAGAGGGAGTCGAAGGCCTGATCCATGTCTCGCAGTTGAGCACTGAACGAGTCGACAAGCCCTCGAGCCTGTACAAGGTGGGCGATGAGGTCGAAGCCGAGGTCATCAATATTGATGTCAATGAACGAAAAATCGGCCTCAGCATTCGGGCTCTGCGAAAGAGCGAGGAACGCCAGGAAATGGAAAGCTACCTCAAGCGGGACAAGCAGGGCGGGATGTTCTCCTTCGAATCTCTGTTGAACGAAGAACTGCGATTGGACCGGGATGAGGACGGTCAACCCGGGCGCAAGAATAAAGGGGGCGGTTCTTAGCCGTCAGAAAAACGAGTGGCGCTATGCCGAGAAAGCATCCCATCCTCAAAGGACTAGGGTTCGTTTCCGTATTCATTTTGGTCTTCTTTTTCGTCGCTTTTTTCTATGCCTACCTGACCGGCGGGGACTCACGCGCGCTTTCCCTCTTGGCGGGGGAGGGTATTGGCGTGCTACAAATTGAAGGAACCATTGACGACTCCCGTGACATCCTAAGCGAGCTCAAACGGTTCAAAGAGGCGCCGTGGATCAGGGCTATCGTTGTCCGAATCGACTCTCCGGGCGGAGCCGTGGCGCCGACACAGGAGATCTTTGACGAGCTTCAAAAAACTCGAAAAGGCAAGCCTCTCATCGCCTCCATGGGCGGAATGGCCACTTCCGGGGGCTATTATATCGCGAGTGCATGTGACAAAATCGTCGCCAATCCTGGCACCTTAACCGGCTCCATCGGCGTTATTATGCAGCTCAGTAATGTCGAGGAACTGATGAAGAAAATCGGTGTGAAGGGGTATAACATCAAGAGCGCCGTCAACAAGGATGTCGGGTCCCCTTTTCAGGCGCTTTCACCCGAGGGTCAAGCAATCCTGCAGTCCCTGGTCGATAATGTGCACGGGCAGTTTGTCAGCGCCGTGGCTGAAGGGAGGGGCATGGAAGAGGCCAAGGTGAGAAAACTCGCCGACGGTCGAGTCTACTCAGGCGCTCAGGCCAAGGATCTCGGGCTGGTCGATCATTTGGGAAATCTGGAGTATGCGATTGAACTCGCCGCCAAGCGCGTCGGCCTAGAGGAATCGCCCACCGTCTACTACTCTCACAGGATACAAGAGGTTTGGTGGGAGAAACTATTCTTTTCCGTGACCGGTGCACGCTGGCCGTCGCGAGAAAAACCGGGACTGCGCTACGAGTGGTCGCCTTCCCTGTTACGGTAGCTCACAAGAGATAGGCACGAGTGCGGCTCTTGTCGCACAAACTTGGGATTACTTTCTAATGTTGTGAGGAGGATGTCATGACGAAAAGGGACTTAATCGATGAGGTGAACAAGAGGTTTCCGCATCTTTCCAGAAGGGATTCGGAAGTGATCATCAATGCCATTTTCGACTCCATGGTCGATGCGCTGGGAAAGGGTGAAAGGATCGAAATCCGCGGTTTTGGCAGTTTTGTGGTTAAGCATCGACGGGCGCGGCAGGGGCGCAACCCCAAGAGTGGCGCCCTGGTGTCGGTGGCGGCGAAGCGCGTGCCCTTCTTCAAGGTCGGGAAAGAGCTGCGTTTCCGAGTGGACGGCAAGAGCGAGAGTGAGGAAATGACCTCGTGAAGCAGCTCTGGGCCCCTTGGCGCATGGCATACATTGACCAGCATCCTAAGGGGGCCGGCTGTATTTTTTGTGACAAGGCACGGGAAAACAATCTTCGGGAAGCATTGATCCTGGCTCGCACGCGGCACGTCCTGGTAATGCTCAACAAATATCCTTACAACAATGGTCATCTCCTCATAGCTCCCGAACGACATGAGGCGGATCTCTCGAATCTATCCGCGCAGGAATACGCTGAGTTGAACGATGCGTTGCGGCAGTCCGTGGCGATCGTCCGGGAAGCGCTCAATCCGGGTGGAGTCAACCTTGGCATGAACCTGGGCAAGTGTGCGGGTGCGGGCGTTGAAGACCATCTCCATTGGCACATCGTTCCGCGCTGGGAAGGCGACACCAATTTCATGCCCGTTGCTGCGGAGACCCGCGTGATGCCGCAACATCTCATTGACAGCTACGATCGTCTCGCGCCGCATTTTTCGAATTTTTTGCATTGAGGTGTCCAAACCGCTGTCTTGTGGTGTGAGTGTTTGGGAAAGTTTGTTTGGCGCGGTACAATGTTTTGTGTGTAGAAGCGCCAAGACTATATCGTTCAAGGGAGGCCGGTAACAGTGACCGAGGCGAAAAACTTAGGCGAGTTGAAAAAAAGCGGTGTGCCCGTTCTGTCGGTTCGCGACGAAATGAGAAAGAACCTTGTCCATTATCTCGAAACAAGGAAACGAATACTGCCAGGTATTATAGGTTACGACGCGACGGTGATTCCTGAAATCGAAAACGCGATCCTGTCGGGTCACCACATGGTGTTCCTGGGTGAGCGCGGTCAGGGAAAATCCCGTATTATTCGGGGTCTCATAAGTTTGTT
>JBFJNS010000043.1:0-11151 GCA_041618055.1 Binatia bacterium | reverse complement strand
TTCCCCCCACCAAAATTTACACACAGACTGATACATCACGCCTCTGCGTTGCTACTGGATAAAGCCGCTGCTTTACGTTACATTAGCCGTGGCGATGTTTGGGAAACCATCAGTTAGAGTTGCTCGCGCAGGAAATTCTTCGCAGACACAAGGCGGTTCATGATGCTCAGGGAGCTGTGGAACCGCTGGGTACGAATCGCCTTAGCCATCGGCGAGTTTAATTCCCGGGTGGTTTTAACCGTCTTTTACTATCTCGTGTTAGGACCCACCGGGCTCTGCTTGCGTGTTTTTTCGGATCCATTGTGCCTTATTAGCCCCAAACGAATTACCTGGTCTTCCGTCACCCCGTCAGCGGAAGACAAACTTGCCGCAGCCAGGAGACAATTCTAGTGCGTATCCTCGGTATTTCGTGCTTCTATCACGATGCCGCCGCGGCATTGCTGCAGGACGGAGTTCTCGTGGCCGCGGCCGAAGAAGAACGCTTTACGCGCAAGAAGCATGACAGCAATTTCCCCCAGATGGCCATCGAGTTTTGCTTGCGGCGCGCGGGCATCAGCGCGGCGGAGCTGGATTACGTCGTCTTTTATGAAAAGCCTTTCATCAAGTTTGAACGGATTCTTTTCACCTCCATGCAGACCTTTCCCAAGTCCACGGCCCTGTTCCGCGAGGCCATGAAGAACTGGCTCACGGAGAAGCTCTGGGTCAAAGGGTTGATCAAGCACAAACTGGGAATCGAGGAGCAGAAGATCCTTTTTTCCGAGCACCATCTGTCTCACGCCGCCAGCGCATTTCTGTGCTCGCCATTCGAAGAAGCGGCCATTTTGACCGTCGATGGAGTCGGCGAATGGGCCACGGCGACCATGGGTCTCGGCAAAGGCAATGATATACGCATCGCGAACGAAATTCGTTTTCCCCATTCTTTGGGCCTTTTGTACAGCGTCTTTACCGCCTTTCTCGGCTTTGAAGTGAATGAGGGGGAGTACAAAGTCATGGGCATGGCGCCCTACGGCACGCCGCGCTATGTCGATAAAGTTCAGCAACTCATCCGACTGGGAGACGACGGCAGTTTTTGGCTGAACATGGACTACTTCAGCTACCACTTTTCTCCGACCCATGCGTTCAACGGCAAGTTTGAAAATCTCTTCGGCGCGCCGCGGCGCCCGGAACAGCCATTTTTCACGCGCACCAGCGGCTACCCGAGTTATTATGACAAACCCGGAGCCGACTTCGGTGAGCTGGCGCGGCAAAACGAGTACTATGCCGACGTGGCGGCGAGCATACAGAAAGTAACCGAGGAGGTGATGCTGAAAATCGCCAATCACCTGCATAAGGAAACAGGGCTGTCCCGCCTATGCATGGCTGGCGGCGTGGCATTGAACAGCGTTGCCAACGGCAGGCTCATCAAGGAAACACCCTTCGAGGAGATTTACATTCAGCCGGCGGCGGGAGATAGCGGGGGTGCCGTGGGCGCGGCGCTCTATGCCTATCACTCGTTGCTCAACCAGCCTCGGCGTTTCGTCATGGAGCACGCTTATTGGGGGGAAGAATTCGGGGAAGCAGTCATTGCGGATTTTCTAAGTGAGCGACAGATTCCCCACGAAATTTTCGAAGCTCCCGACCGGCTCGTCGGCCGGGTAGTCGATCTGCTGGGGCAAGGCAAGGTGGCGGGATGGTTTCAGGGGCCATTCGAGTGGGGTCCCCGGGCGCTGGGCAGCCGCAGCATTTTGGCCGACCCGCGCCGCCCCGAGATGAAAGATACGGTCAACGTCAAGATAAAATTTCGCGAGCCCTTTCGCCCGTTCGCCCCATCGGTGCTGGAATCGGCGGCGGAAAAATTTTTTGACCTCGCCCAGCCTGAGAATCATTATCCCAATCGGTTTATGCTTTATGTCGTCCCCGTGCGAGAGAAATATAAAGAGGCACTGCCGGCCATCACCCATGTGGACGGAAGCGCGCGTATCCAAACCGTACGCCGCGATACGTCGCCGCTCTACCACCAGCTCATCGAAGCCTTCGGCGACGCCACCGGCATTCCGGTCTTGATGAATACTTCGTTTAATCTGCGAGGCGAACCCATTGTCACGACGCCAGCCAACGCCCTTCATACCTTCAGTACGAGCGGTCTGGACTTTCTTGTTCTCGGCAACGCCTTGGTTTCCAAGACATGATACGGAACATCTTGGAAAAAACTGCCCTAGGCATATTGGGGGTCGCGGTCGCATTGATCACCCTGGAGCTAGGAGTGCGGCTCGTACCGAATTCCTTGCTGCCGCAACCAGCGCGCCATTTGCTTTTGCAAATGGAGCTGCGCGCGCGTTCTCTGGATCATTATTTACCCGATCCCTTGCTCTGGTATGTCATGCGTCCAGGGACGGATGTTATGGTCGAGCACCCAGACTACAAATTCCGGATGAAAACCAACCTCAATTACCCGCGGGCCGGTTTCCGCGGCGGAACCCTTGGAGGCCCGCCCTGGGGTGTTGCCGTCGGCGACTCGTTCACCTTCGGACTCGGCGTCGACCATGAGGCAACCTGGATCGCGGCGCTTGCCCGCATGGCTCAGAGGGAGATCATTAATCTCGGTGTTCCCGGCTGGGGACCGCAGCAGTACACACGCACCCTGGAAAAATATGGCATCCCGCTCAAGCCGCAGATTGCTTTTTACGGCCTTTACAACAACGATCTCGGCAACAGCAAGCGCTTTGAAAAACGTGACGGTCATTTCAACCGATTTTCGACTAGAAAGTTCCTCCGATTAAACTCCGTGACCTTCAATCTTTTCAGGAGCGTTCGCCGAAGTGCCAGGCAGACAGTGTCCGACATCGAACTGGCGGACTTGGGTCTACAGTTTAGCTCGGAGGCATTGACAGAGAAGTTTATCAACGACGCTCGGCGGCTCGAGGAAGCTTGGCCGTTTACTAAGCGGGAGATCGAGGACGCTCTCCAGGAATGCCAAAAAATCAATGCAACCTTCGTATTACTTTACTTCCCGTCGCTTGAAGAAGTATATTGGCAGCGGATCAGAGAAGAAGAGAAATCGCTGGAGGGCTTCGATGATCGGGTCGACCAACTAAGAAACAATATGGTGCGTTTCTGCCAAGAAGGCAGGCTTCTGTGCTTCGACTTGACGCCGGCGCTCCAGAAGCGGGCCGCAGCTCGGCAGAAACTCTATTATCCCAACGACAACCACTGGACCGAGGAGGGCAATCGCGTGGTCGGGGAAGCCATTCATCAATTTCTGCTGGAAAAGAAAGTCCTATGATATTGCAAAGAATCCTTAGCCCCATCTTGACGAAGTTTTCGATCATGGGAGAAATTTTTGGTTTCCTCTGGGTTCGGCGCCTGTGGTGGATGATCCCCATGATGGTCGTGTTGTTGTTGCTCGGAATGTTAATGCTCCTGACCCAGAGTAGCGCCATTGCGCCGTTCATCTATCCATTGTTTTGACGCCAGCAATCTAGTCTCCTGACTCAGAGAGTCGAAGACTCAATTGCGGCGTTCTCGTCTGTCTCGCCCGATTAGCCGGGCACTCAGAAGCCTTGCATCGCCTCGCACCGCTCTCGAAGCGGTTTGCTTCGCTGCCAGTGCCGTAGTATGTTACGCGCTGCGCGAGGCGCTCTGGCGGCGTTCTCTAACAACACATGACACGCCGCGACCAGCGCGTTATGCGCCGCATCGCAATCACGAAACGAGAGGTGTGCACATGATCCTCGGCGAAGGTTACGTTCCGATTCGAAAAGTGGGCTACCTCTATCCGCAGCGGATCCTCGATTACGGACCTTACGAGTTTTACCACATGGTGCCCGACCGCATACTCATTGTCGGCATACCGGTGGGGCTCACCGAGTTCAGCGCGAAGGAAGTCGATCGCGTCTATGCCCCCATCGAGGAGCTGTGCGATCTGCTGGTGGAGCGCCACGTGAACATTATCGTCCAGGGGGGAGGGCCGCTGGCGGCGATACTGCGGCCCGAGGGGCTGCGGCGCCTGTTAGACCACATCGAAAGCTACACCAAGCTGCCAGCGACATCGGGGCTCCTGTGTTGCTTGGAGGCGGCCAAGGTATTGGGCGTGAAGAGGATTGCGGTCATCAACAAATGGACCCAGGCCATGAACGATAATCTGGCCGAGTTCTTCGCCGCAATCGGCGTGACGGTGGCTGGGACGACATCCCGGTCTCTCCAGCCGACTCAGTTCAACAAGCTCACCACAGACGCGAGCGTCAACCTGTCGTACGAGTTGGGCCGGACTGCGCTGGAGTCGTACCCGGATGCGGATGCGCTTTACATCGGTGGTGGCGCCTGGCTCACTCTGCCGGCAGTCCTGCAGCTCGAAAAAGACTTCGGCAAACCCGTCATAGCGCAGCAGCCAGCTACCGCGTGGCACGTCTGCAAGATGCTGGACTGCTGGCAGCCCAAGAAGGATATGGGCGTCGTGCTCGCTCTGCCATAGAGAGCGGAGCGCTTTCAGTCGGGGCGAGGGGACAACTGCGCGTGCAGGCTTCCTCTGCCTTTTGCTCTTCTCACGCTTTTCTCAATAGAGCGCGGCCGTTTCGAGCACCGACGAAAATAATTTTCCCCTCTTGTGCAGTGCTAGTTTTCCCATTCCCCAAAAGCAACCGTGGGAGTTTCGTTCGCGGTCTTTAGCGGATGGCGGCGAACTGACCGTCTGCCACGCTCTCGAGCTCGATCGGACTGCAACCGAGAATCCGGGCATGGAAGGCGATCTCCGAGCGCACGAGTTCCGGGGACAGGTTTGCGCCCCAGAGGTCCTTCAACACGTCGTAACAGCGGACAGCCACGGGCACCTCCAACGTGAAGCGCCGGGCGATAAAATCTATCGCCGCTTCCCGGTCCTCCTTCAACGCGGTGACGCCCCGAGTGTACCCGCGTACCATGGCTTCGACGAGCGAGCGTCTCTCGGCGATCGTGGCTCTGCTGGCGACGAGGCCGAGGCTGGCAGTGCCCGGAAATTGAGAGCTAAGTTCGGTCAGAGCGCGGTAACCCTTGTTTTCGAGAAGAAAAAGTATCGGAGGGGCGGCCACCAGCGCGGCGTAAACTTCTTGTTCAAGGCCGCGGACATGATCGGCCATTCTCTCGCCGGGGGCCCGGGGAACGAGGAACACATCCTGACCGGAGAAGATGCCGTGTTCCTGCAAAAAGAGACGGGTGTGTACTTCAGGGATAGAACCTGCGACAGGAGTTGCGATCCGCTTCCCTTGAAGATCCCGCAGATTCTGAATCCCAGGCCCTACGATGAGGTGATGCACTGGGTCTTTGAGAACCTGAAGCAGGATTCTCAAATCCGTGGGGCCCTGCAGGGCCGTCTGTATCACACACTCGTTCGCGGCTCCAAAATCAGCATCGCCGCGAGCCACGGCTTCCGCGTTGCGCGGCCCGGGACGGATCATCACTTCAACATCGAGTGATTCACGGAGAAAAAATCCCCGCTCGACTGCAAACAGATAATTGCACAGATTCAAGCTCGGGGCCATGATGGCGAGCCTAACTCTTTCGTTTGCCATGCTTCCTCCAATACGGGCGAAAAAGAAAAGGTGGCATTCCCAAATGAGCGGCTGCCGTCAAGAACTCACAGCCAGGCATTACACACGCAGCGCCCTCACGAAACCCGATGCCAACATTCGCGGGCAAGGGGTCCAGTAAACGTTATTTACCCTGGCGGCAACTTACGTAGAGAGCTGCACGAAAAAGATATACACTAGTGAACGTACATCTACCAGGCCTGATTGGCATGAAGCGGCGGGACGATTTGAAGCACAGGCAAATAGGAGAGAATCGGCGAAAGCGTATTTCTGAATGAAGCCTAGCGCAGCACGTCTTGGCGCAACTCCCCGACAGGTGCCCTCAGCCAGTACCCCTTCCTCAACAGGGAGTATGCGAATCTGAAAAAGTTAGGGCAAAACAGACCAATCAAACGGTACTCCTGAGCCGCGGAGTGAGACTGGCTATCGTGAAATTCATACGATCAAGGGGGCGGATACTAGTTTTCGCCCTTCTCCTCTCATTTGCAGTCTTCTTTTTCAGGCACCAGCCATCTCGTGCAGGATTCGAAGAGGGATCAAGGGCCTGGGACCGCGGGGATTATGCGACCGCGCTGAAAGAGTTTCGTCCCTTGGCGGAGGGAGGGAACGCTGCAGCCCAGTTCAATCTGGCCCAGATGTATAAGATGGGTCTGGGAGTAGCGCAGAGTCACAAGGAGGCGCTTGCCTGGTATCGCAGGGCGGCGGATCAGGGTTTGCCTGACGCCCAGAACAACCTGGGCGCGATGTATGCCAACGGTGAAGGCGTACCACGGGACTACAAAACGGCAATTGCGTGGTACCGCAGGGCGGCAGCCCAAGGATTTGCGGAAGCGCAGTTCAACCTGGGCTTGCTGCATTCCGAGGGTCAAGGCGGACCACGGGACTACAAAACGGCAATTGCATGGTACCGGAAGGCAGCGGGCCAAGGACTTGCAGAGGCTCAACATAACCTGGGCGCGATGTATGACAACGGTCTAGGCGTTCCGCAGGACTACAAGGCGGCATTTGGCTGGTATCGCAGGGCAGCGGAGCGGGGTTTGGGCAAATCGCAGCGCAAGCTGGGAATGATGTATGCCCGAGGTATAGGCGTTCGTCGAGACAACAAACAGGCGGTCCGTTGGTTTCGCAAGGCGGCGGAGCAGGGAGAGGCGGAAGCGCAGTTCAACCTGGGCCAGATGTATGAACATGGGCGAGGCGTTTCGCAGGACTACAACGACGCCGCAAACTGGTATCGCAAGGCGGCGGAGCAAGGACATGCCGATGCGCAGTCGACCGTCGGCTTTATGTATTACAACGGTCATGGAGTTCCGCAAGATTATGTCCGCGCTCATATGTGGTTGAACCTGGCGGCGGCAAGCGGGGACAAAAGCGCCGGTGAAGCCAGAAACACCGTTGAACAACTCATGACCCCCTCTCAAATCGAAGAAGCACAACGACTGGCAAGGGAGTGGAAGCCAAAAAAGAGCCAATAGCCGCTCACCTCATTTATCTCTGCTTCGAGCCGGTAAACTTCGTGCGCATTTCGCTTTAGGCACGCCTTTTCGCCCTGCTCCCTTACCAGGTCATTGCCTGTTTTAGCTCTAGATTATGAGTGTCTTGAACACTGCAGGACGAGAGTGTACCCAAGCAACTCTGGGGACTCATGAGAGCCTTTGGGCGGGCCACAGCTAGTGCGGTTGCACAAAGACTGTGTGCACATTGGGACGCACGAATGGATTACAGTGGCCGGGCGATTGTTCCCCAAGTGTGCCCGCTGCTCGGGGCAATCTTTCCAGAAACTCTCCAAAAGCAGGGTTGTTTTGGCGTCCCCGACGGGATTTGAACTAAGCCAAGCAAAAAAGGGAGAGAAGTGAAAGCGCTTGTAACTCATAGTGGTTGCGGCGCTTTCGCTGTTTATGGCGCTTCGATGCCCATCCTGAAAAATCCCGCGTTTCACCCATCAAATCCCGCAAAAACCGAAACGGTTTCGGTTCGCACGATGCCCCCCAGGGGGAAGGAGGGGCTCCTCAGATTTGCTTTTTCGCAAGCCCTGCCAGGAGGTAAAACGGCGCGTATCGGATTTTTACACGAGCGTGTTTTTCAAATGGCCCTTGCTGGATTGAGGAAACATTAGTCAGATGAACACAGACAAAGAAGGACTAGAGCGATATCTAAGCACGGGCGAGCTAATAACCATGCGTGGTATATCGCGGAGCACCATTTATCGCCTCCTGGCTAAAGGCATGCCGAATATCATGATTGGCTCTGTTCACCGTTTTCCAGTCAATCAAATTGTGGCGTGGCTGGAAAAACAACCGGGAAACAAACTGGCTAATAAGGAAATGAGCGGTGCTGAGATCTGATTCAAGGAGAATACAGTTCAATCCTACGCCGGCGATGAGCTGAAACGAAAGCGGCGGTCCGATGTGGGCCGCCGCTTCTTCAGGTATAGTAAGGAAGACTGTTTCCGCTAAAGTTCGTTACTTTATGCATAGCTCCTTTGTCCCTACGCGCATTGGGGCAAAGTAGGCCGCTGCCCCCACTTCTGTGAGCTATCTATAACCAGCCCCTCGAAATATTCCCCGGAGGGCTTTTTATGACGTGCGTTCCGTAAGTTGTTTGGCGCACACCTCGGCAAGCTTGCTATCGGGTTCCGTCTCACCGAGGATCGTCGCCCAGCCCTGCTGTTCTACATATTTTCGTCCGTTCCAGGAATCCTTTTCTTTGAACTCTTTGAGCTTTTGGTCCCTTTCCGAATCCTTGTTAAACTGCGCGACACAGAACGGGGCCAAGCGTTCGGCGACTTCATTGGCGGCGTACTCTTCAGCCATTGCCCGGGCAGTACCGCCCGTCACCCAACCACCCCACTTGAATCCGACAATAGCTAATACGATCGCGCCGCCGACACCACCCCACAAGCCGAGTTTAATTTTCTCCCAATCCATTAGACACCTCCCTATTCAATACAAGTTTGGAACACGACGGTTTAACTCCCCGCAACGGTGACAAATCCAGTAGTCCGAGTATTGTTTTGTGACGGAACATTCTTCACAAGCGCTACAATGACGATGGCGGCAGCAAATACAATCGGCGCTGCCAGCCGGTCCCGACGCCTGGCTGGCTTTTGCCCATGCCTGTTTCGCGGACCCCGCATCGATCAGAAGAAAAACGCGTCTTGTCCACGCCATTGTATTGCTGAGTCACCCGTTGGATCATTCGGTCTCGGACATCAACTGCATAAAACACCATATTGCCTTCCTTCTTCCAGGCGAGCCTTACGCTCAGATTTACTGACCCCAGGCCTTTGGTCCACATGCTCTGCTGACTCGCCACCTCACGTCTGATTTGGATCTCTGAAAATCGTGCGTCTATCTGGCTTCGGTTGCCACTTGAGAAATCTTCAGCGCGACGCCAAGCGGTAATGAATTATCACCGGTACTCAATGCGGTCCCTAATCCCTCCACTTCCCAGTTTGAAACCTTTTCTTTCGAAACGTCTGATTTTGCGGCGGCGTTTAATTTGTCGGCTTGAGACAGTTTGATCAAGTATTTGACATTGCTCCCGTCGCTCAGTGTCACCGAGAGAACCATCTGTTGGCCTTCTTCCGTTGCCAATGTTTGAAGCCCGGCAATTCGACTCGAAAGGCCGGTCTTGTTCACGGTATCCGTATAGAGCCAGATGAACGCACCGATAAAGGCGGCCATCAGCAACCAGCCATACTGGCCGACCCGTTTCTGCCTTTTCATAGACTGGACTCTCTGGATTTCAAAGTGCTTGCGGTAAGATTCCTTTTCCGCCGCCATCTTTTTCCCTGGATCTTTTTCCTGTGAACTTGGAGGGTAAGCGAAGGAAAGTCCAAAATTGTTCAATATCATCCCCAAGATTACCAATCCTAAGGGAACGGCGATCAATAATAGAGGATTCATAACTCTCTCCTTTTTCAGGCTCTTGATAGCCCGCGGATATTGGAAGAGGGAGGGGGGTCAGCACCGAGAATACGTTCGCTGTCAAACCGGAGCCGAAGTCCATGCCACCGTTGAGTATGTGGCCCGGCCTTTTACCTCTTGCGCGCCATTACAGCTCTCGAAATTGCATTACCGTAGATTCGTCTTTCCTTTGACGATGAACGTAGCCTAGCTCGGGAGGAATTGCTGTCTAATATTGGACAATTCCAAAAATAGATATTGAGCCCATATTCGGCCTTCAACAGAGCCGGGTAATTCATGACTGATGCGCCGGACTACGAACCGCCACGCCACCCTTACGTCATAGGATTGAATTGTAGGATACTGCTCAATCCTACGCCCGATAACGGGAAGAAATGTTTGCCAGAAAAGAACACGGCGGCTCGATGGGGACCACCGCTAATAATTTGGGATACGGTCAGCCCGTGCTCCAAAACAAATGAATTTAAGACAGAATCAGTAATGCCCATAGGTATTACGTAGTTAGTTAACTAATTGTAGTTATCTATCATCGAGGTCGTAAAGATAAAACTTGACAGCTAGAGTTTAGTGACTACTGTTAAGGAAGCTAGGCATAGGGTTCCCTTCGCGGTTACCTGAAATTCTTCAAGTAAGCCCCCTTTAGTCAGCCCTCTCACCAGTCCAACCAGGGAGGTTGAAATGTATACTCGCAATGTCAGTTTGAAGCTTAAGGCCAATTGCGCGCCTGAGTTTACCCGCACGCTTGAGAACGAGGTTATTCCCATGCTCCGGAAACAAAAGGGGTTTAGGGATGAGATCACGCTCGTGGCCCCAGAACGGAATGAGACAGTGGCTATTAGTTTCTGGGATAGGAAAGAGGATGCGGAATTTTACACCCGCGAGAAGTATCCTGAGGTCTTGAAGATCCTGTCGAAGGTGCTTGAAGGCACTCCGAGAGTGGAGTCCTTTGAGGTCGCCAACTCGACGTCTCACCAGATTGCCGCCAAAGCGGCCTAACCAGGCAGGCCTTCGGTTTGGGGAGGGGGCTTATTCCCCTTCCCGGATCATACCCATTGGCTTATATTAAGGTTAGAAATTGAATGACGTGATGCAACCGTTGGCCGGCGGCCTAGCAGATTCAGAAGGCTCACCCATTTTGGAGGATCATAATGGACAGAACATGGTCAGTAGAAATCGAAGCGAAGAAACACGGGATTGAAGTTGATTATGGCAGGAATGGCACCCTAACCGGCAAACTAGTGGTCGACGGAAATGAAGTGCAGACTTGGAAGAATTCTCAGCGGATGGACGTCCCCGAAGAGATTGCTTTCGAGGTAGGAGGCAAAACTGCCGTCTTACGCGCAAAGGGCCTCTTTAAACCCAGGTTAGATCTCTTTTTTGAAGAAAAATTAATAAAACAAGCTTAATCCAAAATTGGGCATACCCGATGGCGAGTTTCAAAACCCCTCGACTGCCGTCTTTGGACACACATCAACGGTGATTGCTTATGTCGTTTGAGCTCACCAGTCTATTCGATTTTTCGTCAAAGACTCACCAGTTTCGCCTCCACTTTCACTGAGAATTGTCGGAATCTGGAAAGCGATTTCCAACTAGGATTGAACTGTAAGACGCTTCAAATAAAACCTGCTCCGTGTGATGGATATGCCCTTGGCCAGGAGGTAAAACGGCGCGTATCGGATTTTTAC
>JBFJNS010000042.1:0-11190 GCA_041618055.1 Binatia bacterium | reverse complement strand
GGGACCAACAGGCGGCACCACGGGGCTGCCAAAGGTCGTCCCGCGCACTCACAACGACCTGCTCTGCAATGTGGAGTACGCCGCTCTGGCGTGGGAGTTGAACCATCGCGACATCTGCCTTTTGAGCGGTCCCATCGGCCATGATCTGACCCTCACCAAAGGCCTGTGCGGAACCATCTTCACCTACGGTAAATCCGTGATGCTGGATAGCACCGAGCCGGCGGCTATCTGTGAAACCATCGAACGCGAAAAAGTCACCGCCGTGGTCTGGGTGCCCACACTCGCTAGCCGCTTGGCGCACTTTGACCGCCTCAAAGATTACGACCTCACCTCATTAAAGAAAATGCACTGCGGCGGAGGGGCGAGCACACCCGAGCTTATCAAGGATGTCACGGGAAACATCGGTTGTCATTATTTCAACGCTTATGGCGGGACCGAAGGCCAGAGCACTATGACGCGGATGACCGACGATATTGCAACGACGTACCACACGGTCGGAAAACCCACTTGCCCGTATGACTCGTACAAGGTGGTAGATACTCAGGGAGAGGCTTTGCCGATTGACACGCCGGGAGAGCTTCTGGTCAAGGGCCCCGGCGTTTTTTCCGGCTATTACAAAGCACCGGAGGAAAACTCAAAGTTATTCGACAAGGAAGGTTTTTTCAGGACCGGGGACATTGCTAGGATTGACGGGCGCGGCAACATCATGTTGACAGGCCGGATCAAGGAGATGATTAATCGCGGCGGAGAAAGCATCAGCGCCACCGAGATCGAAAGATTGATCATTCATCATCGGGATGTGGAACTGACCGCCGTCATCCCAATGCCTGACACGGTCATGGGCGAAAGAGTTTGCGCCTATATAAAAGCCAAGGCGGGGGCAACGCTTACATTCGAAGTCATTATTACCTTCTTGAGGGAGCAAGGAGCTTCCGTGTTGCAGCTTCCCGAGAGGATCGAATTTGTCGATTCCGTGCCGCTCACCCAAACGGGCAAGATCGATAAGAAAGCCTTGGTTGAGGACATAACGAAAAAACTGTGCATCTATGGTTGAACCCCCCACGCACAAGGTTAAAGCATGGCATCGTATCATGACCTTCGAGCATGAAAGGAACCCCTCCCATCTGCGCCAACCGGCGGACGAGCCCATGGCATATAACTTTGTTCGCATTTGGTCTTGGCCGGCAAACATTATATCGCAGCGGTGCTCCCATGGAGCTCAAGTTTCCAGTGGCGCGCTCGAGCCCAAGTTTATTCATTCAGAAGGAGCAAAAAGAAATGGCAAAGACAATTTTCGCGGCTCTATTGTTTTCTTTAACAGCCTTGCTTGTAGCGACCCTGGGGCTAAGGCAGCAAACGGCGGCTGCTACTACTGGGGCCAAAGCTGAAAGTATCGTCCGGGGCGGGCTATTATACGATGCCTGGTGGAAAGTGGTCCCCAAGGCGAGTGAGCCCAAAGACAACCATCCGCTTTGGGGACTACAGACAAGCAACAAGCGCAAGGGTTCCGTGACTTGGCGCTGTAAAGAATGCCACGGCTGGGACTACAGGGGGAAAGAGGGCGCCTATGGAAGCGGTTCCCACTTCACAGGATTTACCGGCGTATGGAGCGCAGCTCAAAAGAAGAGCGAAGATGAGTTGGCTGCCATTTTGAAAGGTTCAGGTAACCCGCGGCACGATTTCTCCTCTGTTCTTCGTCCCGAAGATATCAACGACCTGGTGAATTTTCTCAAAGGCGGCCTTGTAGATATGATGAAATACGTCGACTACAAATCGAACAAGCCCATTGGTGCGGATGCGAAGCGCGGCAAGGCCCAGGCTGCCATGTGCGGCGCCTGCCATGGTCCGGACGGTAAGAAGCTTAACTTTGGAAGTAATAAAGATCCTGAATACGTCGGCACGGTGGCCAAGGCCAATCCCCAGGAGTTCATACACAAGGTCTTGGTTGGGCACCCGGGGAGCAACCCTCCCATGCCGGCAGCATTGGTTCTCGGCTGGGACATCAAGCAAGTCTTAGATGTTTTGGCATATTCCCAGACATTACCGGATAAGTAGAAGTGCCCTATGGGCGGTGGGACGGAGATATCTTCTCTTTGCGGCGGAGATCTATGGATGAGCGTTAGTTGAGTCTCCCCGCGCGCATCGATCGTTGAGTGAATTAACGATGAACGACGGCATGGAGGACGCGACAATGGCTGAACTGGAGAAAGAATACGTCGTCGGCTCCATCAGGGCCACAAACAGGCCGGGGTCGAGCAAAGGGATGGAGTTGGATAACACGCTGCCTCATACCATCCGGCTGATCAACCTCAACATGAATTTCACGCGCGGCAGCGAGGAGGAGTTCGGTGTGGCGATGCCTGCCTACGAAACGAAAGTGGCGGAACTCGCGGCGCTGGGCACTCATCTGATTCGGCCTGGCGGAGCGCCGCCGTTCATGCTGCTCGGTTTCGCAGGCGAACGGGAAATCATTCGAGACTGGGAGAAAAAGTACCACGTCCCGATATTGACCTCAGGCCAGAATCACGTGCGGGCCCTGAGAACATTCCGCGTGAAAAAATTCATCGGCGCGAGCTATTTCCCAGAGAAGTTGAACAGCGTTTTTGCACGCTATTTCACCGACGCGGGTGTCCAGGTGCTTTCTATGCAGGGCATGAAGGTCCCCTTTGCCGACGTGCCCAAGCTCCCACCAGCGGAGATTTACGATTACATTAGGCAAATGGTCGAGCGCCACCCGGACGCTGAAGCGATCTACATGCTGGGATCGGCCTGGAAGACGCTCCAAATCATTGATCAACTCGAGCAAACCTTGGGCGTACCCGTGATTCACCCTTCGCCGGCCCGGTGTTGGGAAACGCAACTGCGGCTTGGCTTTCGGCAACCCGTTCGCGGCTACGGCCGGCTTTTGGCCGAGATGCCGGATGCGGCCGCCCCGGTTTCGTAGTAACCCTTTCTTTAGTTAGGTAAGAAGCACCAGTAATGACTGAATTCGACCTGTCGGGGACGGGAAACGAGGCAAGCTACTCGATGGTGCCGGATCAGCTTACCCCGAACGCCGGTAGGTCTTCGGAAACAGCTCGGTAAGAACCATATCGATCTGCTCGAGGGTTATAAAGTTCTTTTGAAATAAGATGGCACCCACCAACCTGTGCTGCCTATTAGAAAGATCATCCTCTAGCTGTTCCAACAAGGCGGTCCGGGCCTGTTCAGGTGTAACGAACCCTTTCTTTACAGCAATTGCAGCAAAGCGCCGGCAGGTGCCTTTCACAGGAGCCTTTTTTCGATTCACAGTCATTGCCAACTCCAACTACAGATTCTGCTGAAACATGAGCGACTAATCCAGCATTTCTGATTGCCTGACTCGAGAACCCCCCGAATCATATCGTCGATTCTTCATGGGTGGCCCGTGGCTGCCACGCAAACGCTTGAACCCACCTTAATTAATTATAAACCATCCAGTCTCGCCTAACGAACAAAAAACTCGTCGTTTCCCGCATTATCTTAGCGATGCTTTCTTTTCGTGTGCCTCTGTTACGACAATCGACGGATACCGTTGGAACTTTAGTACCTTATTGAACAGGAATTCGGCACTAAAAGAAAAGTTGCTTGAGGAGCCTGGGGGAAACCGTTCGATCAGGCTCACGACAGGCCTTTCGTTGCGAAGGCGATAAATCTCTACCTCCAAGCGGACTACCATGGCCGTTGCATGCGGGCGCGCTCCATATTGCGGTGACACATGAAAGTTATCCAGTGAAACGCGAGCCGCGTTTGGAATTCTCTACGGTCCGTTGAGAACGACAGTAACTCGAACTGCACATGAAGCACTTGACTTGAGGTCCGCACCGGTCCTAAGAATAACGAGCATGGCAAGGAGTCACGGACAACAGAGTTTCCTTTGTCACGTTGGTAATCGTTTTCGCTGACAATCGGACGCATCAATTCGACTCTTGCACGAGTGTTTTCCTGTGACCGGGCGGACAGAGCTATTAATTGCTTCACCGTCAATTTCAGTGGCGTGAGAACCGAGCACGCGCAATTGTCTTGTCGTGGCGGAATCGTTTCTAACGTCGACGATGACGACACATGAGTCATTGTGTATATTCAGAAGCTGCGGTGCGGCGAAGGGAGATGGGCGCGTTGTTGCCCGGTTTTCAGGTCACAACCGCTAAGCCAGCCAAAGGAGGTTACCATGTGTGAATACGCAACCCCGCAAAAGGATCGATTATCACAAGAGTCTATTTATCCGGCGCTGAGAGCATTTGACATATCCGACCTCATGGCCTGCGGACGCTTCCTCTGTGACGAGGAAGGATTACGCCGAACGGCCGTCGGATTTATTGGATATTCAAAAGCTCAGAAAGGCGACAAAGTCCTCATCGCGGTGGATAGCCACTATAACCCACGCATCGCCGAAGCCATCGCCGCAGCACTGCGTGAAAAGGGCGCTAAGGTCGACATCCTCGTCGCTGACGTGGGACCCGATCGACCCTTCGATGAATATGACGAGATCCGAGTGGTCATCCGCAGGAGTTCCTCACGCTTGAACCCCCGGCGCTGGGAAGGGGCTCGGTGGATCGAAGAGTTGGCCGAGAAGAATGGATACCACCTTTTAATCCATGGGCGGGGCGGAGGCATCCCGCAGACCTCATTCCATTACGAGCCCATACCGTGGCAAGTCCTGGAACAATTCACCAGCCGCGCCACAACCTACCCCCGTGAGATTCAGCGACTGATCAATACCAAGGCGTGGGAGCCCATTTGGCAAAAAGGCAAAGGAGGAAAAATTCACATCACGGATCCCGAAGGCAGTGATATCACTTATACCCTGTGGGATGATTTTTTTACCGGGGATTGGTTTGCCTTCAACGAAACTCCCTTCTGGGGGCACCTCATGGCTCATCCGTGGACTCCGGTTCTGAAGAAAGAAAATGCCACCGGCGTGGTATGCGGAACGACAAGTCACTATTCGAAACCGTTTCCGACCGTCCAGGTCACGATCGAGCGAGGTAAGGTTGAGGAAGTTCGGGGCGGCGGTCTCTATGGCGAGGCGTGGAGAGAACTCATGGAGGAGACAAAGGATACCCAGTATCCCGCCTTTCCGGGAAAGGGACTCTTCTGGCTATGGGAAATGGCCATCGGCACCAATCCTAAGATCACGCGCCCGTCGAACATCCACATGCTTTCTTCCGGCGGCGCCGAATGGGAGCGGCGCCGATCGGGCGTGATTCACGTGGGCTGTGGCACGGCCTGGAGGGCTCCAGAGGAAGAATGGGCGGCGGAAAAAGGCTTGGCCTATGGTCATCTCCATGTCCATTTGCTTTTCCCTACTCTCGATCTGATCACCAAGAAGGGTGAAGAGATCCGACTCATCGAGCGCGGACGGCTTGTCGCTCTCGATGACCCGGAAGTAAGGAAGGTCGCACAGAAGCACGGGGACCCGGAGGAATTGCTGAAAGAAGACTGGATCCCTGAAATCCCGGGGATTAACATCCCTGGTTCATACGAAGAGTATGCCCGCGAGCCCTCGCGCTGGATCTACTCAAAGGACACGCCCGGCTCAGTTAAATAAAGCGAGATCAGTTATTTGCGGCAGCCGGTCAAGCGCAGGGCGCTCCGAGCACAGCAATCGTGCGTGCTCTTCCAATTTGACCATCACCACACTCATCTGGCATAAGTATGAGGTCACCTATCCTCCTGTATGCAATTGTCTCGCAGCATCGTGCTTCTGATTTGCGCCGCCGTCGTCATGATGACGTCTGTCGGCATGAGTTCGTTTAGCTTGTTTCTTCGTCCTATCGAAGCCGAATTTGGCTGGTCTCGTGCAATGGTTACCGTACCGTACATGGTCGCCATGCTCGGATGGGGAACTGGCGCTGTTCTGTTCGGCAAGCTAGCCGACGACCTTGGCGCCCGTCGGGTCATACTTGGCGGAATCCTCCTCATGGCGGCTGGGTTTCTAGGCATGAGCTTGTCGCAGAATGTATGGCAATTATCTCTCTCATACGGCGGCCTGGTCGGCATGGCAATGGGAGCCTGCGGATTGGCTATTATGTCTCTCCTGGTGTCAAAGTATTTCGACACGAAGAACCGCGGGCGCGCGGTTAGCGTCATTCAAATGGCACCGCCGCTCAGCCCGTTACTGTTTGCGCCACTCCTGTACTTCTTGATCAAGGCGTTCAATTGGCGTGCCGCCGCCCTGGCAACCAGCATCGGGCTCCTTGTAGTGGCATTGCCGCTCGCATGGGTAGGCGCACGCGATCCGGACGAGGATCGGATTAGCCGGCATAACCGTGTGACTTGGAGAGGCTGCATTCCTTACCTGCGCAATCGCTCGATGCTTCTGCTATTCGCTGCGCGGTTTTCCTGTGGAGTGGCTTTCTTTCAAATCGCGCATCTCGTGGCGCTCACGTTGAGCAAGGGTTTCACGCCGGCCACGGGCGCCACCGCCGTTAGCGTCTTCGGTGGCGCCGCAGCGGCTTCGGCCCTGCTTTTTGGCTGGCTATCAGACCGTTATGGAAGAGTCCACGCGCTCGCCCTGAGCTATTTCGTGCGCGGCATCGGGACCCTGCTCTTAGCTCAACACATGCCAAACGAGTTTGTCTTCTACCTCATCGTGGCGCTGGCCGTCGGTCCGACGTTCGGCACGGTGGCTGTCCAGAATGTGATGTTTTACGAGATGGTGGGTCCACGTCTGGCAGGAGTCATTCTCGGCCTGAGCTTCATCGTACACCAGATAGGGTCCGCGGGCGGCCCCATGTTTGCCAGCATCGCTTTTGACATGACCGGCAGCTATGACGGCTTCATGATGATCATGGGCGTGATTCTTCTGCTTTCCGGCGCTCTCATCTACAGCGCTAGCAGCACAGACATTCAGCTTCCCGAACCCGTTCTCGACGCCAGAGCTTCCGGTTCCTAACTGACGACGAAGAGTATCCGAGGGTGACGAGACCCAAGAAAAGGCAATTGAAATCTTTCGCCCCCATCGCAGGGGCTATTCTAAACCACTCTTAGAATTTGGAAGTTTGCCCTTCATTTTCCTAGGCCCGAGACTCGCCAGCTAGAGGCGGTGAGAGTGAATTACCTCTAATCATTCCTTTTTCAGGGGTGAGAAATGTGATTGAAGTCACGTGGCATCGCATTTGCTAGTTCGCTTCAAAAACTTCTTTTGGGGAGGAATGATGGCACGCTGGGGTTTCACAGTGGACCTGGAGAGGTGTGTCGGCTGTATGGGGTGTGTCATTGCCTGTAAGGCAGAAAACGGCACGCCTCCATCCATCCATTGGATGAAGGTCGTCGAAAAAGAGGAAGGCGAGTTCCCATACGCCAAGCGCACGTTCACACCTTTGCGCTGCAATCACTGCGATGATCCGGCATGTGCGCGCGCTTGCCCCACCGGCGCCATTGTCAAGCGTCCTGACGGCATCGTGGTCATAGAGCAGGATGTGTGCATCGGCACCATGGCCTGTATGTCGGCGTGCCCCTACTATGTGCCTTATCGTTGGGATGGCGAGGACGGTTATTACGGCAGCGAGTTAGTCCCCTACGAAGTGGAGAAATATGCCCAGTTCAAGAAAGGGACGGCCCAGAAGTGCCATTTCTGTTATCACCGTATCGACGAGGGGCGCCCGCCTGCATGTGTTGAGTCCTGCCCTGCCGATGCGCTGAACTACGGTGATCTGGAAGATCCAAACAGTCGAGTCAACGAGCTTCTCAGGCAAAAAAAGCATTTTCGTCCCCGCGAGGAACTTGGGACCAATCCAAGCCTGTTCTACCTGGCCGGTAAAGGCGGCGGCTCCGTCGGAGGAGGCAAGTAGCCATGAGCAAAGGTCTGACCAACGTCCCTTTTACTATGGAACTGCGCTCCCAGCGTCACTGGGACTGGAAAGTGGCTTTTTATCTCTACGGGGCCGGCACAAGTGCCGGTCTAATTTTTTTGGAACTGATTCTGCGCAGGCAGGGTGTCATCGATGAGCCTACGGCGCTCGCGGGCATGTGGATTGGACTCGTATTGGCTCTCGTCTCCCTGGCCTTTCTATTCGGACACTTGGGCCCGGGCGCGCGCTGGCGCTTTCTCTACGTCTTTCGCAAGCCACGAACAAGTTGGATCGCCCGTGGAGCCACTATCGTCACTGTCCTCGTCCTGCTCCGGGTCTTGATCCTGCTGCCGTCCGTACCCGGATTCACCGGCCTTCCCTGGGGCGAGGAAACAAACGCCGGCGCTATGCTGCGCGTAGGGGCGCTCCTCTTTGCCGCCGCTTTTATGGCTTACAGCGGTTTGGTTCTGTCGTCGTGGAACAGCATCGCATTTTGGAACACCCCCCTGCTGCCAATCCTCTACATAAGCCATTCGTTTCTTGCCGGCCTAGCGGTCTTGCCTCTCGTGATTGTGGTTATCGATGGGAGCGCGAGCTTGGCGGCAATCGGATCAACGCTATGGTCCGGTCTCATGATCCTGCTTCTCATCAACGCATTATTGCTCTTGATCTATGTATGGGGCATGGCGACAGCAACGGCTCCCGCCCGCGAGTCAGTGCGTCGCCTCCTGCGCGGCGAGCACCGCGCAAGTTTCTGGTTTGGAGTCGTAGGCGTCGGGCTCATTCTGCCTTTCGTCATGGTCGGCTTGGGGATGGGCCAGGATTTGGGCGCTAACCCGGCGACGTTGGCATGGCTGCTGACAGCATGCGCCGCCATACAAATTGGCGGCTTTATCCTGCGCGACAGTTTCTTACGCGTGGGTGTGTATGGTTATCCCGTCTGAACACAATCCGGCTGCGAGTAAGGTCACTACGGGACCCAAACAGCCGACAGTGTCTGTCAACGTCGTTTTCAAGGGCGAGCTTCAGCGCTGGGCCGGACGGCGAGTACTTGAGGTGGAGATTCCAGCCGAGAGCACCATCGGCACGCTGGGGCGAAGACTGTTTTCGCTCTGCGGCACAAACTTCGCCCGACATGCGTTGACCACGGAAGGGGCTTTTCAGCCTCATGTGGCCGTGTTCGTGAACGGCTTACAAATCGGGCGCCTCGACGGCACAAAGACAGTTCTCACGGGCGGCAAAGTCGAGTTAATGCTCCTGCCTTCTTACGAGGGTGGATAGGTTGCGATCAGCTCAACACAAGACGAGGAACAAGGCATGATTACGAGTCTACGCGGACGCGATACCCGGCCACAGACAGTCCATCGTCCTGGTGGCAAGCGGCATGAAACGCCTGTGAGCGATTGGGTGCCGACCACCTGCCGCATGTGTCTGGTCGGCTGCGGTGTTCTAGTAAACGTAAAGGATGGAAAGGTTGCCAACGTCATCGGAAATCCGGACTCGCCGGTCAATCGCGGGCGCATCTGTGCCAAAGGCAAATCGGGGATCATGAATCACTACAACCCGCACCGGGTTACGACGCCCCTGAAGCGGACCAATCCGGATAAGGGAATGGGTGTTGATCCCAAGTGGCAGGAAATCTCCTGGGAGGAGGCCATAGACACCGTCGCCTCCAAAATGCGCAAGATCTGCGCCGAGGATCCGCGTAAACTCTACCTTCAAAGCTGGGCAGCCTCCCAGGAATTCACCACCTGGTTGGGGGTACTGCGCCCCGCCGTCGGTACACCTTATGTTCAAACGGGTGTTTCCCCCAACTGCGGCAAGACTGTTCACTCCATTCAGTTTCTCATGGCTGGTGGATTTCACCAGGAACCCGATCTCGCGCACTGCAAGTACTTGATCGACGTCGGCACCCAGATGGGCGTGGCGACACGCGAGGGATTCAATCACCAGGTTCCCGACTGTGCCAAAGCACGGGAACGGGGCATGAAACTCGTGGTCGTCGATCCCATCGGGAACAACGCGGCGAGTAAAGCTGATGAATGGCTTCCCATTCGCCCCGGCACCGACTCGGCCTTCGCGATGGGGATGCTCAATGTCCTTTTAAATGAAGCACGAATCTTCGATGCCGAGTATCTGAAGCACTTCACAAACGCAGCCTATCTGACGTTGCCCACCGGCAAGTTTCTGCGTGACCCGGCCACAGGGAGGCCTTTCGTAGTCGACCAATTCGACGGTCAAGTCAGAGTTTTCGACGATCCCGCGGTGAAGGACCCGATGCTCGAAGGGGAAGCCGAAATCAAAGGGCAAAAAGTGAAGCCGGCCTTCGAGTTTATCAAAGCCCGTGCCGCGGAATATCCAGCCGAGCGAGTTGAGAAGATCACCACCATTCCCGCCAAAACCTTGCAGAGAATCGCTGTGGAGTTTGGCGAGGCGGCTGCGATTGGCTCGACGGTCAAAATCGACGGCGTGGAGGTGCCCTACCGGCCGGTTTGTCTGGATTGGGACCGCGGCCCGCAGGGGCACAAGCATGCCTGGCACAACACCTGGTCACTAGCCATGGTCAACATCGTCTTGGGCGCGATCAATGTGGTGGGGAGCATCCACAGCACCGACTCCGCCAGCAATTTCCCGGTGAAGAAGTGGCCCGAAGCCGGGCAGGACGGCATTTTGATGAGCTCCGGTTCGACGCATCGGGGCGGGGGACACTTCACGGCGTTCCCGGGACGGACTCCGTCTAAGCCCGAGAGATGGGACCTGTTTGAACTCTTTCCGGTGGCGGCCCACACCAGGACCCTCGTGCCGGAAGTTCACAAAAACCCCAAGAAATGGGGCATGGACCACAATATCGAAATGGTGATCCACAGTCCCGGAAACCAGGTCATGGCGGGATGGGGCGACGTACAGGCCGTAATCGACTGGTACAAGAGCATCGATCTCGTCGTGGGCTTCGCCGTGGAGATCAACGAGACCCACGAACTCGATGACATCGTGCTTCCCATGTGCACGTACCTGGAAGAAGGAACCTTCGATGACAGCTCGGTTTATCCCTTCCCGGCCGTATCAGGAGAAGCCGTGGGGCTCTGCCAAATCCAGCAAAAGGTCGTTGAACCGCCGGAAGGTATTCGAGACATCGGCGACATTATGACCAGGATCTATCAGTGCGCGGGACTCTTGGATCAAGTTTACGACGCGTTCAATCACCTCAAGGGGCTGACCCCGCCATACGCTTTGGAACCCGGCAAGTGCTACACGATGGATGAGGTAAGCGATCGCATCGCCAAGTGCCGCTTTGGGGAGGAATACGGGTGGGACTGGTTCAAGGAGAATGGAGTCCTCGTCTGGCCTCGAACCGTCGATGAGCGTTATCCCGGTC
>JBFJNS010000041.1:0-11191 GCA_041618055.1 Binatia bacterium | reverse complement strand
GGAGCAAAAAGGTATCGATACTAAGGGCGGCACCATGCGACTAGGTGCTTACCCTTGTGTGCTGAAAGAGGACTCGCTGGCATTAAGGCTCTACGGGCGAAGAAAAATATCGGAGCGACATCGCCACCGTTATGAATTCAATAACGACTATGGGGATTCTTTCACAGCTAAAGGTATGGTTCTTAGCGGCCTATCACCGTCCGGCCAACTGATCGAGGTGATCGAGCTAAAAGATCATCCATGGTTTCTCGGCTGCCAATTTCATCCTGAATTCAAATCTCGCCCGATGGACTGTCATCCCCTATTTAAAGGCTTTATCAAGGCCGCGCTGCAGAACCGGCAGACGCTGAAAGAAGTCCCGCGCATCAAATTCGCCCGGACCTGATGCAGCAGTACTTAGCGACCCCATGGAAACCAAGCGCGTTAGAGTAGGCCGAATGGACATTGGCGGGGGAGCCCCGATGGCCGTGATCGCCGGGCCCTGTGTCATCGAAAGCAGGGAGTCGGCGCTTCGCCATGCGTCGCAACTTCAAGCAGCCGCCCAACGCGTCGGGATCCCACTAATCTTCAAAGCATCCTTCGATAAGGCCAACCGTTCGTCAATAGATTCATACCGTGGGCCGGGGCTGGAAAAAGGGCTTGAAATCCTGGCAGAGGTAAAACGCCAGTTCGATGTCTCTGTGCTCACCGACGTGCACGAAAGGGAACAGATCAGCCGGGCTAGTGAAGTCGCGGACGTGCTGCAGGTTCCGGCATTACTTTGCCGTCAGACCGATTTCGTCATGGCCGTGGCTCAATCCGGTAGAGTAATCAACGTAAAAAAGGGCCAGTTCATGGCGCCGTGGGACATGGGTAACGTCGTGCAAAAAATACTGGCAACCGGGAACGATCAATTGTTGCTCACGGAGCGAGGAGTTTCTTTTGGTTACAACAACCTCGTGTCGGATATGCGTTCCCTCGTGGTCATGCGTGAGTTAGGGTTTCCCGTTGTCTTCGACGCAACCCACAGTTTACAGTTGCCGGGTGGTCTCGGAAAAATGTCCGGCGGGGAGAGAAAATTCATTGCCGCCCTGGCTCGGGCGGGCGTCGCCGTCGGAGTGGATGCGTTGTTTATGGAGGTTCATGAAGATCCTGATCATGCATTAAGCGACGGCCCCAATTCTCTGGCGCTCAACGATTTCGAGGGGCTCCTCGGGGTGGTGAAGAGGATCGCAGGTCTTGTAAGTGGAAGAGGACACTAATCACGGTGAAGGCACACGAAGTTGTCAAACGCGCGCGCGCTGTCTTGAGCATTGAATCGCGAGGCATTCTCTCTGTGATGGATCGGCTCGACGAGAGCTTTGTCCGGGCCGTCGATCTTCTGCGCCGTTGTCGCGGCAAGGTGGTCGTGACCGGCTTGGGAAAGTCTGGGCTCATTTGTCGGAAAATTGCCGCCACCCTCGCAAGCACCGGAACGCCATCTTTTTTTCTTCACGCCGGTGACGGCGTTCATGGCGATCTCGGGATGGTAATGAAGGGGGATGTCATTCTCGCCGTTTCCAATAGCGGCGAGACAGAGGAAATTCTAAAGCTCATTCCTCACTTTAAGATCCACGGGCTCAAAATGATCGCGATGACGGCAAACGTAGAGTCTACGCTGGCCAAAGCGGCAGATATGGTTTTAGACGTCGGGGTCGAAGAGGAAGCTTGCCCTTTAGGACTCGCCCCGACGGCAAGCACGACAGCGGCTTTAGCGATGGGCGATGCTCTTGCGGTGGTATTGCTCGAACAAAATGGATTTAAAGAGGAGGACTTCGCCAGCCGACACCCCGGCGGCATCCTGGGACGAAAGCTGTTTCTACGAGTTGAAGATCTCATGCACCGGAGAGATCAGGTGCCCCTGGTGCACGAGGAAACCTCCATGAAAGAAGCGCTGTTCGAAATAACCTCAAAACGCCTGGGTGTCACAGGCGTGGCCGATTCCAAGGGCCAACTCGTGGGCGTGATCACTGACGGCGATCTAAGACGGGGATTAGAAAGAGAAGGAAATATTTTTCAATTCAGGGCGAGAGATTTGATGACACGCAACCCAAAAACTATTCCAGGTGACGCCTTGGCCGCGGAAGCCGTAGCCGTAATGGAACAGTACGCCATTACCTCTCTCTTCGTTCTAGACGACAATCAGCAAAAACCTTTCGGGATTATCCACCTCCACGACTTGATCAAGGCCGGCATCGTCCCGTGAAACGCGTCTCTCCCTCGGTTCGCAGAAAAGCCGACAGAATCAGGTTCCTCCTTCTCGACGTCGACGGAGTCTTAACTGACGGCCGGATTATCATTGACGAGAACGGAGTTGAAACCAAGCATTTCGACGTCCGTGACGGTCAGGGCATCGCCCTGCTAAAGCTTGCGGGCATAGAAGTGGGGCTTATTTCGGGACGGTCGTCAAAAGTCGTTCGCCACAGGGCGAAGGAACTTGGGATCCAAGTGGTTTATCAGGGTGTTCGCAACAAGGCCGCTATCTTCGACAAGGTCAAACTCGAAGCGGGACTTAAGGATGCCCAGATCGCCTATGTCGGTGACGATATCATTGACCTACCCATATTGCGGCAGGCTGGACTGGCCGTGAGCGTGAAGGACGGCTGGCCGGAACTTAAACCACTCGTCGATTACGTTACAGAGGCCTCGGGTGGGCGGGGGGCGGTTCGAGAGATCGCGGAGTTGCTGCTGAAGGTTCAGGGTAAATGGGATGAAGTGACGCGACATTACTAGCAGATTTAAGATTCTTAAGGGTTTTTCAAAGCAATTTTCGTGCCTATTGCTTTACAGGTTTACCAAAGAATGGTATTTTTGTAAACGAGACTCTGACCTGGACGATGCGAAAAGTAAGACGCCTCATATTATTGACCGCTATCTTTGCTTCCCTGGGTGGCGTGGCGTACAAGGTTACCGAAACCGTTTGGACTTACCAGATTAGGGAGATAGAAAAGAACCCTCTCAAAGTATTGGATTCCCTCCCCGAAGCGTCGCTCACGATCAGAGATTTTCACCGGGCTAAAATCGAGAATGGAAGGAAAATCTGGGAGTTGTTCGGTGATGAGGCAAACTACCTCAAAGAGAAGCAAGAAGTGCTTATCAAGAAACCTCGTTTTTACTACTATGACAAGAAAGGCAAGGTTGCTGAGACGCGGGGCGAAGTTGCGCACGTCTACTTGTCCGAAAAGCAGTTGGAGAGAATGCAACTAGAGGGCGGAGTTCACATGGCGTTTCACGGATATATCCTAGAGTCCGAGGAGGCAGTCTATTTGCCGGCGAAGGACCAGGTCGTTTTGCCGCGCCGCACAACCGTCGTCGGTGAGGGGTTGGTATTGGAAGGCGCCCGGATGGAAATCGAGTTAGAAGAGAGAAGGGTTCGCTTGTTGCAGAATGTTAAGTCCAAAATTGAGCCCGAGAAACTAGCGCAGCAAAAGCAGCGGCCTGAGAAGGTTGATACGACGGAGGTTAAATGAATTATACGACCCTGGGCCTCTGCTCCCTAGTGCTTTTGCTCGGGTTAGGCGTCAGCCCGTCCCATGGGGCTGCGGCCAACGGTGATACAAAGAAGAAGACTAGCGGTACCGTATTCGAATTCAACAAGAAAGATCCCATCTATATCACCTCAGACTGGATGGAGGTTGATCAGAAAAAGAACACGATCACTTACAAGGGACGAGTGGTGACAATCCAGGCCGACATGACGATGCGAAGCGAGACCCTGACAGCGTACTACGAGCCGCAAATGAAACAGATGAAACAAATCGTTGCTGAGGGTAAAGTTCACGCGACGCAGGGCAATCGACTTGCCACGGGTGAAAAGGCCGTGTTCGATGACAAAACCAAGACCGTCACGTTGACCGGCAGCCCCGTGATGCGGCAGGGAAATAGCCAAGTGAGTGGCACGCGCATCATCTATTACATCGAAGAGGACCGGGCGGTGGCCGAAGGAAAGGGCCAGGTTCGAGTGCAAGCGGTCATCTTTCCGGAAGAACTGCAAAATCAGGACAAAGGGGACGCCACGGCAGGCAAGTAGCCATGAGCGTCCTGAAGGCCGAAGCCGTTGCGAAGTCTTACAGCGGCCGTTGCGTTGTTGATAAAGTCAATGTGGAAGTTCGAGGGAGCGAAGTGGTGGGTTTACTAGGCCCAAACGGGGCCGGAAAAACGACGACATTTCACATGATGGTGGGTTTGGTGCGTCCCGACGAGGGCAGGGTTCTATTGAACGACGATGATCTCACCGGGGCGCCGATCTTCGAAAGGGCGCGGGCCGGCATTAGCTATTTGCCCCAGGAGTCGTCGGTATTTCGGCGCTTGACCGTCGAAGAGAATCTACTTGCCATCCTCCAGACGCTGGACTTAAACGCGGATGAACAACAAGAGCGATGCCAGGCATTGATAAAGATGCTTGGAGTCGCGCATCTTGCCAAGCACAAAGCCTTTACGCTCTCGGGCGGTGAGCGGCGCAGAGTGGAAATTGCCCGAGCCCTGGTTCTTTCTCCCTATTTCGTTCTACTCGATGAACCTTTCACCGGGGTAGACCCCATTGCGGTGTCCGAGATTCAAAAGATCATTCGCAAATTAACCACCACCGGCATCGGGATCCTGATCACGGATCACAATGTGCGCGAGACCCTGGGGATATGCGATCGCGCTTACATCTTGAACGAAGGCGCGATCCTCGAAGAAGGGTCGCCTGCAAAAATCGCCTCCAGTCCGAAGGCACGTAAATTTTATTTAGGAGAAGGTTTTAAGTTCTAATCATGGCTCTCGAGATCCGACAAGTTCAGAAGCTCGCTCAACAGTTAGTGATGACGCCGCAGCTGCAACAGGCGATCAAATTGCTTCAGCTTTCGCGCCTCGAATTGCAAGAGATGGTCATCAAAGAGCTTCAGGAGAATCCGGCTCTGGAGGAGGGGCCCGCCGAAGAGGCTGAGGGCGGAGAAGCCCCGCGCGCGGAAGCCCAGACCGAGGCGCCGGAGCCACCAACGGAACCCGTCATCAACCGTGAGGTCTCTGCGGTGGACAAAATCGGTACCCTCGATTGGCAAGATTACCTTGACACCCATTCTAACGCCATTCACGGTTCGCTTACTGCCGAGGCGACAGCCGATGATGGTGACGCACCACCATCATGGGAGAATAGCCTCACGAAGAAGACTTCCTTGGAGGATCATCTGATCTGGCAGTTACGGCTGTCGAAGATTAACGAGCGCGAGGAATCGATCGGCTTCTATATCATCGGCAACCTGGACGAGTATGGCTACCTCGCACTCCAGCTCGAGGAGGTTTGCAAAGCGACCGAAACCGGCTTCGAAGAAGCGGAAGCCGTCTTGAAGCGGATTCAATTCTTTGACCCGGTTGGAGTCGCCGCGCGTGATCTGCGCGAATGTCTGCTGGTGCAACTCGAGAACCTTGAACTGCGCGATAGTTTGGCCGCAAAGATCGTCGAAAATCACTTGGGTCTGTTGGAATCAAAGCGCTATGAAAAGCTGGCTCGCGATTTGGGAACCACGATCGACGAAATCGCGGCGGCGGCGCATGTCATCGCTTCCCTCGAGCCCAAGCCCTCTCGTGGTTTTGAGCAGGACGAAGTCCGGACGGTGCTGCCTGATGTCTTCGTGGAAAAAATCGGCGGCGAGTACGTCATCTATCTCAACGACGACGGTGTGCCGCGCTTGAGGGTAAGCTCGCTGTACCGTCGCATGGCCGGTCAGGAGGGGGTTGAAGAAGAACAAGCGCGTCAATATCTGCAGGAAAAGGTTCGAGCCGCGACCTGGTTGATCAAGAGCATCCAACAGCGTCAACAGACTCTTTACCGTGTGACCCAAAGCATCTTCAAATTTCAGCTAGATTTTCTCGACCATGGAGTGAGCCACTTAAAACCCATGGTTCTGAGAGATGTGGCGGAGGATATTCACATGCATGAGTCCACTGTGAGTCGAGCCACGGCGAATAAATACGTTAACACACCTCAGGGACTTTTTGAGTTGAAATTTTTCTTTCAGAGCGGACTCAAGGGGGGCAACGGTGAGGATGTGGCGAGTGAAAGCGTCAAGGAAAAAATTCGCGGCATTATCGCTTCTGAAGATCCTCGTAAACCTCACAGCGATCAGCACATCGCGGCTTTACTGTCCCACGAATCCATCGATATCGCGCGCCGCACGGTAGCCAAATACCGCGAGGCCATGGGGATTCTTCCTTCGTCCAAACGGCGGCAACCCTATTTTCGCAAGTAACCCTAGAAAAGGATGACAATCGATGAGTGACGTGAAAGTTTCCGTTACGTTTCGCCATACGGATCCCACGGAGGCATTGAAGCAGTACGCGGAGGATAAGATTCATCGAATCGGGAAGTATTTTTCCAAGCCATTGGACGTTCATGTCGTTTTGTCTGTAGATTCCAAGGAACGCCAGTTGGCCGAAGTGGAGCTGCACGCCCCCGGAACGACCATCCATGGCAAAGAGGAGACCGTCGACCTCTATTCGGCCATCGATTTGGTTATGGACAAGGTTGAACGGCAGGTCAAGAAACAAAAAGAGAAAGTCAAGCTCGCGCGAAGGAGAAACAATCACGATTGAAGATCACCGATTTCTTGACGCCCGAAAGGGTCATCCCCGCGCTCCGGGGAACGGCGAAAGAGGAAGTCCTCCAAGAAATGGCGGATAAGCTCGCGGCTTGCGATCCGAAGCTCAACAAGGACAAGGTCGAGCGGGTCTTGCTGGAGCGGGAAAAAATCAGCACCACCGCCATTGGCGAGGGGGTTGCAATTCCCCATGGGAAACTAGCAGGGGTCCAGCGTATTGCAGGTCTTTTCGCTCGCAGTCCGGAGGGTGTCGATTTCGCATCTTTGGACGGCGGGCCGACTTACATTTTTTTTGTTCTGGTCGCACCCGAAGATGCGGCGGCGGATCACCTTAAGGCCTTGGCCAGGATTTCTCGGCTGGTCAAAGATCCCGCCTTTCGCCGTCGACTGATGGCAGGCGAAACCCGGGAGGAGATTTTCGACATCATCGCCACGGAAGACCAGAAATTTTGATCGGACATGGATGATGGGTTGGACATCATCATCGTAACGGGCCTTTCCGGTTCCGGCAAGAGCGTGGCGATACGCGCCCTTGAGGATAACGGGTTTTTTTGCGTCGATAATCTACCTCCGCTTCTCATCCCCAAATTCATTGATCTGTGCCAAGGTTATCACGAGGAGATCAAAAGAATCGCGCTGGGCGTGGATTTAAGAGGCGGGCAGTTTTTGCAGTCTTGGCCGAAGGTCTTGACCGAAATCCGTTCCGCCGGCCACCATGTCCAAATTCTATTTTTTGATGCTGCAGATGAAGTTCTTTTGCGGCGGTTTAATGAAACGCGGCGACCCCACCCCGTGGCCGGGCAGAGGCCGGTTCAAGAAGGCATCACCCAGGAACGCACGGCGTTGGAGGGAATGCGTGAGCTTGCCGATAAAATTATTGATACAAGTGAATTGAACGTGCACCAATTGAAGCGTGAAATGGAGCAACAATTCTGCCAGGCCGCCAATTCACGCCGCATGACCGTGTTTCTCACATCCTTCGGCTACAAATACGGCATACCGCACGATACGGATATGATCTTGGATGTGCGCTTTCTTCCCAATCCGCACTTTGTGAACGAATTTCGCGGCAAGACCGGGTTGGATCACGAGGTCCAGGACTATGTGCTAAAGGACAAACAAACCCAAACCTTCCTCGATCGCCTTTCCTCGCTGCTCGAGTTTGCGCTGCCGTTATACGAGCGGGAAGGAAAGAGTAGCCTGACCCTGGCTTTGGGGTGCACGGGAGGCCGCCATCGATCCGTTGTGTTAGTCCAAGAACTGCTGCAAAGGCTGGGCGACGGCAAATTCCGCATTCACGTAAAGCATCGCGACATCGAAAAGTAACGGAATGGGCAAAGTCGTCAAGCAACTGGAAATCAGGAACAAGTTGGGGCTGCATGCCCGGGCGGCAGCCCTTCTGGTTCAAACCGTGAACCGCTTTTCGTCGCGCGTGAGCATTAGCAAGGATGGTCAGACTGCGGACGGCAGGAGCATTATGGGTATACTCACCCTCGCTGCGGTGCAGGGGAGCAAAATTCTGGTGGAGGCGTCGGGGGAGGACGCAGAACAAGCCATCAAAGCCGTTGAGAAGCTAGTCAACAAGAAGTTCAACGAAACCGAGTGAGGTTGATTCCCCGCCCGGTATCCGCTATAAAAAATCGATTAAAATTCGAACCGAGAGCGCTGTTGGAGGTTATTTCCATGGCAGGTAAAGATTTTCTCTTCACGTCGGAGTCGGTTTCAGAGGGTCATCCCGACAAACTCTGTGATCAAATCTCTGACGCGATTTTGGATGCCCATTTAGCCGGCGATCCAGACAGCCGAGTTGCCTGTGAAAGCTTGGCCAAGACCGGGATGGTCGTCATAGCCGGGGAGATTACGAGTAAATCTCAGGTGAGCTACGGCGAGGTCGCCAGAGAGGTCATTCGCGACATCGGCTATACGGATTCTGCCATGGGTTTTGATGGCAACACCTGCGCCGTTCTGACTGCGGTCGAAAAGCAATCCCCCGACATCTCGCAAGGGGTCACTGAAGGTGAAGGCCTGCACGCCGAACAAGGCGCCGGCGATCAAGGCATGATGTTCGGGTATGCCTGCGACGAAACCCCGGAGTTCATGCCCTTTCCGATACAGATGGCCCATAGCTTGGTCAAATACCTGGCAAAGATCCGCAAAGGCGGTGAGGCTTATTTTCTGCGTCCGGATAGTAAATCCCAAGTGACCGTTGAATATCGGAACGGGAAACCCTTCAAGGTTCAAAGCGTCGTGATCTCGACGCAGCACAGTGCCGAGGTCGAGTACGCCAAGCTCAGAGAAACAATCATCGAAGGTGTCATCAAGGCCGTCATTCCGGCCGATTACCTTGATAAGAATACCGTCTATCACGTGAATCCGACGGGCCGTTTTGTTGTCGGCGGCCCGCAGGGAGATTGCGGTCTCACGGGGCGAAAAATCATCGTCGATACCTACGGCGGGATGGGACGCCATGGCGGGGGCGCTTTTTCTGGAAAAGATCCAACCAAGGTCGACCGCAGTGCCGCCTACATGGCGCGTTACGTTGCCAAGAATATCGTTGCGGCGGAATTGGCAAGCAAGTGTGAAGTTCAGTTCGCCTATGTGATCGGCGTGGCGCAACCCGTGTCCGTGCTCGTGGACACTTTCGGGACGGGCGTGATCCCGGAGTCCAAACTGGCGTTGATCGTGCAAGATCTTTTCGATCTTCGCCCCAAAAGCATCATTCACGCCCTCGATTTGAAGCGACCCATTTATCGCGCCACGGCCTCTTATGGTCACTTCGGCCGCACGCCGGAAGATGGCCACTTTACATGGGAGAAAACGGACCGGGTCGAAGATATCAAAAAAGCGGCGGCGCGCGCGTAGGCGCAGCGGACGGGGAGGAGTTTTTTCAGGATGGCCAAAGGGAAGTTCGATATTCGCGATATTCGTTTAAGTGAGAATGGACGCAAGCGTATCTTATGGGCGGGCCAGGACATGCCGGTCTTACAGCGAGTTCGGGAGCGATTTCGCAAGGAAAAGCCGCTTCGGGGCATGCCTTTCTCCGCGTGTCTTCATGTCACCGCTGAAACCGCCAATCTAGTTCAGACACTCCAGGCGGGCGGCGCGGATGTGGTTTTATGCGCATCGAATCCGCTTTCCACACAGGATGACGTTGCGGCCTCCCTCGTGCAGCACGACCGCGTGTCTGTTTATGCGATCAAAGGGGAAGACCACAAGACCTATTACCGCCATTTGCGTGCGGCCCTTGATCACAAGCCGGTGATCACAATGGATGACGGCGCTGACCTTGTCTCCCTGCTGCACACGGATTATTCCCATCTTGCCTCGAATCTGGTTGCGAGTATGGAAGAGACAACGACAGGGGTGATCCGGCTGCGCGCATTGGAGTCGGACGGAGCGCTGAAAATCCCGGTTATCGCCGTCAACGACGCTGCGACGAAACATTTGTTCGACAACCGTTATGGAACGGGCCAGTCGACCATCGACGGCGTCATTCGGGCGACCGATATGCTGATTGCCGGAAAACGAGTGGTCGTTGCGGGGTACGGGTGGTGCGGAAAGGGCGTGTCCTCACGCGCTCGCGGTATGGGCGCCAAGGTCATCGTTACGGAGGTCGATCCCGTTCGCGCCCTGGAGGCGGCGATGGACGGGTTCGAGGTCATGGGGATGAAAGACGCCGCTCGCATCGGGGACCTTTTCATTACCTTGACCGGTGACATGCATGTCATCGCCAAAGAACATCTCAAGGTCATGAAGGACGGTGCGGTGATCTGCAACTCCGGCCATTTCGATATTGAAATCGACATCAAGGCTCTCAAGCAACTGGCCAAAAGAGTAGAAAAGAACGTTCGTAATTTCGTCGATGCCTACGTTCTACCTGGGGGGCGCAGGATCTATCTCATCGGGGAAGGCAGGTTGGTCAACCTGGCTGCAGCCGAAGGCCACCCCGCATCTGTCATGGATATGAGCTTTGCCACCCAGGCACTTGCCTCTGAATGGGCGGTCAAGAATCGTACGAAGCTCAAAACGCAAGTTTATGACGTTCCCAAATCTGTGGAAGATTGGGTGGCGAAACTCAAACTGACCAGCATGGGGATCAAGATCGATTCCCTCACCCAAGAGCAGCGGAAATACTTGTCGTCTTGGTCTCACGGGACGTAGGTCGCCCTTAGAAACGTGCACGTTCCTGGGGCTTCGGAAGGTTGGCGGCCATCCGAAGCCTTTTTGTTTTGATCCGGATTCCGCAGTTCACACTCGGGCACCGAGCGAGAGACGAACCCTCCGCTGCGAAGGCAATGGGCCTGTACCTTGTAACCTGCTGCGAGCTGCGGTGGGTGGCATCACACATCGGGGCGAAGGGCGACGAGAAGCCAAGCAACACAATGAGTATTGAAATTGTTTGTTTATATGCCTTCGCCAATCCGGGCTCGCCCCTCGCTCAGCACAGGTTGTCAATTTCAACTGAGGAATCCGGGTTTAACTAAGAACATGCCAGCGAGACGTCTACTTGACCTGGCCGGCGCGGTCGGAATATGAGTTAATCCAAGCACTATTCGAGAAGCAACTCGTCGAGGAGGGTTGTATGAGTTCTC
>JBFJNS010000040.1:0-11206 GCA_041618055.1 Binatia bacterium | reverse complement strand
CGATTGCATCATGCCCGGTTATGATTTCTCGGAAACGTTTGATGTACTCGGGCAGTTTGACCGGCTCCACGGCAGTGTCTTCGACGAAGGCAATCGGCTTCTTGTCGCCTTTGGTTCCCAGGAGCAACCCGAGCCCGGCCTTGCGCACGCCCCAGATTGCCTTGACCTCTTCCGGCCTGAAGGCAAGCGTCGCCGCATAACCGATGCCGCGCGCCTTGCGTAGCGCCTCGAGTTTGGAAACCTGCTCTTTGACGTCATCTTCGGTCTCGCCGGCATATTCAACCATCAACAGCGAACTGGGATTGCCCTGCACGAAGCCCAACTTCCGGGATTGCTCAATATTGCCGCGGGCGAGATCCAGAATCATCTTGTCCGTGGACTCGAGCGCGTAGGGAGCGGTCTCGAGAATCGCCTGGGAGGCTTGCAGCGCTTCGATATCGTCGTTGAAGTGAATCACATCCAGGGCCGTCCATTTGGGTTTCGGCACCAGGCGCATCTTGGCTTCCACGATAATGCCCAGGGTGCCTTCCGAGCCCACCAGGATGCGCGAGAGGTTGAACGGCTGCGGTTTGATGAACTCGTCCAGGTTGTAGCCCGATACCCGCCGCATGATCTTAGGGTAGCGCGCCAGGATGTCTTTCTTGTTCTCCTGGGCGAGGCGCGTGATTTCTCTATAGATCCGCCCTTCGATGTTTTCCGCGCAAAGTTTGCTCTCCAACTCCTGGGGCGAGAGATCCTTTAAAACCAACTCCGAACCGTCCGACAGCAGGACCGTCAATTCCACGACGTGATCCAGGGTCTTGCCGTAGGTCAGCGAATGTGCGCCCGCTGAGTTATTCCCGATCATGCCGCCCAGGGTGGCTCGATTCGACGTCGAAGTATCCGGGCCAAACTGCAGGCCGAGGGAGCGCACATGGGCGTTCAGTTCATCCTGAACCAGGCCCGGCTGGACACGACACCAGAGCTCCTCTTTGTTCACTTCGACGACATGCTGCATATACTTGGAGAAATCCAACACGATCGCATGCCCCACCGCCTGTCCCGCCAGCGACGTGCCGCCGCCGCGCGGCAGCACGGGCACGCCAAGTCGATTCGACACTTCGATTACAGCCTGCACGTCTCCTTTGTGACGCGGCACCACCACACCGATAGGCTCGATTTGGTAGATCGACGCGTCGGTCGAGTAAAGCAGACGCGAATAGTGGTCAAAGTGCACATCCCCTTCGACCCGCTTTTTCAGCTCCACTTCGATCTCGAGATAATCCCTGCCCGCGTTCGCGCTCATCGCTGCCCCCTTGATTCTACTTTGAACTCCTCGATATAAAACCTCGAACGACCATCTATCCCCACCGTAACACCAAAATGCCCGCCACGACCAGCGCGGCAGCGAGTCCGTCTTTAACAGTCACGACTTCGATCCCCTTGAGCATCGCCCGCGCGAGAAAGAAACTTACGATGGGTTGCATGTTCCAGATCGGCGCAACCACCGAAGCCGGCGCGACAGCCAAGGCCTTCAACGTCAAGATGGACCCGAAAGCCTGAAGGACTCCAGAGCACACAAAGCAAAAACCGCTGGCAAACGGAAGCCGGTGCCATCTCAGTTCGATCTTAAGTAGACTTCCGAAGAAAACCAACAAGAGCAAACCCGTCGCGTGCATGATCAGAGCCCCGAGGACCGGTGGGCCGCCCATGTCCGTGCCCAGCTTTTTCATCACCGGAACAACGCCGTAACATAGGGTCGCTAGAACGGACGCGAAAGTCAGCGTGCGGGTCGGGTTCGGCCCTTGACCTTCTGGCGGGGGCCCGGTGATAAAAAGGATCCCTGAAACGATGAGCAGTACCCCGCCGAGAACGAAGGGCGTCAACGATTCGCCTAAGAAGAGCGCTGCCAACAGAACCGTAATTACCGGCGCGCTGTTGTTTACGGACTGGGCGCGCGCGGCGCCCATTTGATCAACGCTTATGACGAACAGTGTCCGTCCCAGATAGGCGCCAACGACACCCGTGGCCACAAAAACGATTAAGGCCGCCACGGGAATCTCCCCTGCTACGAAGGACCCCTCGAAAAGCGCAAACAGTATCAATGTCAGCAGAATGGAGCTTTGCTGCAGAAGCGTTGCGGCGCTTACGTCTGATTGGACCAGCCCGCGCTTCACCAATACCGGGCTAGTGCCCCAGAAAAGGCCGGCCATAATGGCGTACACAATCCCGGTTTGCATCGCTGCGGTCACCGGCGATCCACGAATCTTCTCATAAAACCGCCCTCGCTTTTTTGAAGATTTGATAAAAGCTCGCGCGGGTGAGTTTGCCGGTAAAGGTGTTTTGCTGGCTGGGATGATAGGAAGATATGAGCGTGAAATGGTCCGGCAGCTCAACGACGCTTCCGTGTCCGAACCTGGGCCGCGGTTTGGGCAGCGCCCCGCCGTTCTCTCGATGGGCCGCGAGGAAGGCATCAAACGCCAATTTTCCCAGCGCAACCACCACGCGCACAGAGCCAAGAAGCTTGAGTTCGCGAGAGAGGTACGGGCGGCAACGCCCAAATTCGACCCTGGTCGGCTTATTCCCGGGCGGCGCGCACCGCACCGCCGCCGTGATGTAGCAGTTTCTTAGCTTGAGGCCGTCGTCGCGGGCGAGGGAAACGGCCTGATTGCAAAAACCAGAGGCGTGAAGGGCTCTGAAAAGCCAGTCTCCGCTGCGATCTCCGGTGAACATTCGCCCTGTCCGGTTACCGCCATGGGCTGCCGGTGCAAGGCCAACGATCAAGAGCTGCGCTTTCGGGTCGCCAAAGCCTGTCAATGGCCGCGCCCAGTAGTCCTCGCCGCGGTAGCGCCGCGGCGGCTTGTCTGCCGTGGCTTGACGCCAGGCCACGAGCCGGGGGCACTTGTGGCAGCTGATTATGGATCGGTTGAGCCCGAGCAACGTTTTCATCGGCCTGCCGCAGCTAAGATCGTGGCGGAAATTTGGGGACTATATACAATAATTCTTGACAAGGTCATAGCCCGCTTTTTTCACAGTCAGGGGAAAACCGATGGCACTGTGTTGATCTCAAGGTGAACGCGGAGGAGCGAGGCAGGCCTTCGGGAACTCAAATTGCAAATCTCACATAGCCGCGAATCTGAAATCTGCGATTTGTGATTCCTCGCGCAGCGAGGACTGCGGCCCATTGCCTCGCTCTGGAGAGCTCGCCTCCCGATCAAGGGTACACGTGCGAAATTCGGGATGGCCATCCGAGGCTTCCCAAACTCGGGACACGGGGGCTGGACTCCCTCCACAGAAACCGTTAAGAGTCTCTTAGGAAGGGACATTCTCATGGACGACGCCGAAACCAGGATCGAACGGGATTCGATGGGCGAAGTCAGAGTCCCCAAAAACGCTTATTACGGCGCGCAAACCCAGCGCGCCATCGAAAACTTTCCTATCAGCGGCCACGGGTTTCCGCCTGTCTTTATCCGCGCTCTTGGCCTGATCAAACTTGCCGCAGCAGCCGTGAACCGCGATCTCGGTCTCCTAAACCCCGAGATTGCCGAGGCGATTTGCCGCGCCGCCGCCGAGGTCAGTGAAGGCAAACACGATCAAGAGTTTGTCGTCGACATATTTCAGACCGGCTCCGGTACCTCAACGAACATGAACGCCAACGAGGTCATCGCCAATCGCGCGCTGGAAATTTTGGGCAAGCCTCGGGGCAGCAAGGAAATTCATCCTAACGACCATGTGAACATGGGCCAGTCCAGTAACGATGTAATTCCTTCGGCGATTCACATCGCTGCGCTCCAGGCCGTTCAACACAAGCTGTTGCCGGCGCTTGCGGCCTTGCGTCAAGCGCTCGACACCAAGTCCCGCGAGTTCGATGCGATCGTAAAAATCGGCCGAACCCATCTGGCGGATGCAACGCCGATTCGCTTGGGTCAGGAATTCAGCGGCTACGCCCGCCAGATCGAACATGGCACCGCGCGCATGATCACCGCGGCGACCGGGCTCGAAGAGCTGGCCCTCGGCGGTACGGCCGTGGGGACGGGAATCAACACACACCCGGAATTCGCGGCCAAAGTGATTGAGAAAATCGCCGCCATCACGCAACTCCGCTTCCGTGAGGCCGAAAATCACTTTGAGGCGCAGGCGGCAAGAGACGCTGTCGTGCAAGTGAGCGGATCCCTGAAAACCTTAGCCGTGAGTTTGACGAAGATCGCCAACGACCTACGCTGGCTGGCATCCGGACCGCGGTGCGGCATCGGCGAGATCGCTCTTCCCGACACTCAACCCGGCTCCTCTATCATGCCGGGGAAAGTCAATCCCGTGATTTGCGAATCGGTTCTGCAAGTTGCGGCCCATGTCATCGGTTGTGATGCAACGATCACGATTTGCGGCCAGGGCGGAAACTTCGAGTTGAATGCCATGATGCCCATTATGACCCTGCGGCTCTTGGAGTCCATCGAATTTAGCGCTACTGCGGTCCGGGCACTGGCGGACAAGTGTGTTTCAGGCATCTCGGCGAATGTGCAGCGCTGCCAGTCGCTCGTTGAGGACAGTTTGGCCATGGTGACCGCCTTGGCGCCGAAAATCGGCTATGATGCGGCTGCGAAGATCGCGCGGGAAGCGTTCGCGACCGGTAAGACCATCCGCGAAGTGGCTCGTTCTCGTCATGTCCTGCCGGATGCGGAACTCGCTCAACTGCTCGATCCCTTTTCCATGACGCGCCCTGAGAATCTTGCCAAAGACTGAGCCCAAGGGTGAAAAGCATTACGATTTCTGCTATAAGGGAAAAATGAGTGGAACCACAAAGAACAATCGGGGGTGTCCATGATCCAAAGACCGCAGCCATATAAACGCCAGATATTTATCTGCATCAACAACCGTAAAGGGGAAAGCCCCTCATGCGGGTTCAGCGGCGGCGAGGACATCGCGGAAGAACTAAAGAACGTTGCCAAGGAAATGAATCTCAAGGGTAAATTGCGCGTGGCCCGAAGCGGCTGTTTCGATCTTTGCGCCTTTGGTCCGAACATCATGATCTGGCCGGAAGGGATTTGGTTCATGAAGGTCACAAAACAGGACCTGCCCGAGATCGTCAATACGTACATGAAACTAGAAGAGGTGACCTCGACTCAAGAGAACCCCGCACAGGGTGCTGCGGGGAAATAAGCGGCGTATCTTCCCGGACACGGTTGTTGGCGGCAGCGATTGTATCAGCTACGAAAGGCGCCGTGGGTTTTGGTTTAGCCGTACAAAAAGAAGCTGCGACGGATTCGATGAGCTAAGGAATAAGGAAAGCGTCGTTTTTTGAATTTGCAGGCTCTGACAGGCGCACCGGGTGAGCTTTCCCGGAAATTTCGATCGATTCAAAAATCCGGCGTCGGTCATTTGAGCACTTTATGTAGTAAGGACGTATTGTTTGTGGGGTGAGGGGCAGAGGATCTCCTCCGTAATCCATTCTCGAAACATCAAAACGTTTTTTGCTCTCAGGTTAAGGAAGTGTATACCTGGCCTCCCTTTCGTAGAAATCACCAAAGCTACCGTTGTCGCCGTACGCGCGAGTACGTGGCCTCCGCTACATCTTCCCTAATTTATCCATCAACTGCCACGTCAGATTTACAGGAGGTGTCATGACATGGGCGTACTGAGCATCGCGGTTGTCAACCTGTACCGAACCTCGATCGGCAAGAAGGTGATCATGGCGATCACCGGGCTGGTTGGGATTGGCTTTGTCATCGTGCACATGTATGGCAACTTCAAAGTCTTTGTCGGGGCGGAATATTTCAACACCTACTCCGAAGGCCTGCGTGAGTTGGGAGCGCCTATTTTTGGCCATGCCCACCTGCTGTGGATTTTTCGATTGGTCCTGCTAGCAGCAGTGTTGCTGCACGCCTGGGCAGCCTGGTCCCTGTACCAGGAGAGCCAGCAAGCCAGGGGAATCAAGTACGTTCAACACACCAAAATTCAGGCCACTCTGGCCTCGCTCTACATTCGCGTTGGCGGGGTTATCATCCTGATCTTTATCGTTTTGCACCTGATGCACTTCACCTGGGGCCTGCCCGGCATTCATCCTGATTTCAGCCAAACGGATATCTATCGGAATCTGGTGGTCGGGTTTCAGTCTTATGGCTATTTACCGGCTATTTTGTACCTGGTCGCGATGGTCGCGCTTGGCTTACATCTGTATCATGGCACCTCGAGCCTGTTCCAAACGCTCGGATTCAGCGACCGTCTCGCCAAGCCCTTGCGAGCCGCAAGCTTAGCTCTGGCAATCATTATTGCCTTTGGGTTTGCCGTCGTACCTTTGGCGGTTATGTTCGGACTTATCAGCTAAAAGAGGTTTCTCATTATGGCCACAACTACACAACCGGATAAGGTGGGAAGCATGCCCAGAACTACTCAAGCGAAGCTCAACGCCGCCATCCCCGACGGACCTGTTCAGGAAAAATGGGACAAACATCGCTTTGAAATGAAGCTGGTCAACCCGGCGAACCGGCGCAAATACAACCTGATCATCGTCGGTTCCGGATTGGCGGGGGCCTCAGCGGCGGCTACCCTGGCCGAGCAGGGCTACAATGTTGAATGCTTTTGCTATCAGGACAGTCCACGCCGGGCGCACAGCGTGGCGGCCCAGGGTGGCATTAACGCGGCCAAAAACTACCGCAATGATGGCGACAGCATCTACCGCCTCTTTTATGACACGGTCAAAGGCGGCGACTACCGGGCCCGCGAGGGTAATGTGTATCGGCTGGCCCAGGTCAGCGGCAATATCATCGATCAGTGTGTAGCACAGGGCGTCCCCTTTGCTCGCGAGTATGGCGGCTTGCTCGATACCCGCTCTTTCGGCGGGGCCCAGGTGGCACGCACTTTTTACGCCCGCGGGCAGACCGGCCAGCAGTTGCTCCTGGGAGCCTACCAGGCACTGGAACGCCAGATTGGGCTGGGCCAGGTCAAGATGTACCCGCGCAGCGAAATGCTGGATGTGGTGGTCGTCGATGGCCGCGCGCGGGGTATCGTCGTTCGCGATATGGTCACGGGCAGGATTAGCTCGCATCTGGGTGATGCCGTGGTTCTGGCCACAGGTGGGTACAGCAACGTCTTCTATCTCTCCACCAACGCCAAAGGGTGCAACGCCACGGCTATCTGGCGCGCTTACAAGCGGGGCGCATTTTTTGCCAATCCTTGTTTTACCCAAATCCACCCGACCTGCATTCCCCCGGCGGGCGAACATCAATCAAAGCTGACACTGATGAGCGAGTCGCTACGCAACGACGGCCGGGTTTGGGCGCCGCGCAAAAAAGGCGACACCCGCGCTCCCGATGCTATCCCGGAAAGCGACCGCAACTATTACCTGGAAGAGCGCTATCCCGCCTTTGGTAACCTCGTGCCGCGTGATATCGCCTCTCGCGCCGCCAAAAAGGTGGTTGACGAAGGTTTCGGCGTGGGCGAATTGAAAAACGGGGTTTATCTGGACTTTGCTGAGGCGATTCAACGGTTGGGGAAAAACATCATCCAGGAGCGGTATGGCAACCTCTTTGACATGTACGCGGAAATTACCGGCGAGGACGCCTATAAAGTGCCGATGCGAATTTATCCGGCCCTGCACTACACCATGGGCGGATTGTGGGTCGATTATAACTTGATGAGCACCATTCCCGGCCTTTTTGTCATCGGTGAGGCTAATTTTTCCGACCATGGGGCCAATCGCCTGGGGGCCAGCGCCCTCATGCAAGGGCTGGCCGATGGCTACTTCATTCTTCCTTATACCCTGGGTGATTTCCTGGCTCAATTGAAGTCGGACAAGCTAGACCTTAACCACGCGGCCTTCAAGAGTACCGAAGCCGCGGTGGCCGATCAGGTTACCCGGTTGCTCAACATCAAAGGCAAGCGCTCGGTTGACTCCTTCCATCGCGAATTGGGCAACATCATGTGGAATAACTGCGGCATGGGCCGGACTGAAGCCGGGTTAAAAGAAGCACTGGCGAAGATTCCTGCCATTCGAGCTGAATTCTGGAAGAATGTTGACGTCCCGGGCGAAGGCAACGATCTCAACCAAAGCCTGGAAAAGGCCGGCCGAGTGGCCGATTTTCTCGAACTGGCCGAACTGGTTTGCCTCGATGCCCTGCATCGCCGGGAGTCTTGCGGTGCGCACTTTCGCGAGGAGTACCAAACCGAAGAGGGCGAGGCTCAACGCGACGACGACAATTTTACTTACGTGGCCGCCTGGCAATTTGACGGCGATAAGCCAATCTTGAACAAAGAACCGCTCACGTTTGAGTATGTGAAGCTTTCACAACGTAGTTACAAATAGGTCATTGGCGATGAGTTTCCCAATGACCGATAACGAGGGAAAGACACCTATGAATCTCACTCTAAAAGTCTGGCGCCAAAAGAATGCCACTTCACCGGGTCGCCTTGTAGCTTATCAACTGGATGGCGTAAGCCCCGATTCCTCCTTTTTAGAGATGCTCGACTTACTGAACGAGCAGCTAATGTCCCGGGGCGAGGAGCCCGTGGCCTTTGACCACGATTGCCGCGAGGGAATTTGCGGCATGTGCGGTATGATGATCAACGGCGTAGCGCACGGGCTGCGCTCGGCGGTGACGACCTGCCAGCTGCATATGCGCCACTTCGACGACGGCGAGACCATCACGATTGAACCTTGGCGCGCCAACGCCTTTCCCATCGTCAAGGATCTCATCGTTGACCGCACTGCCTTTGACCGAATTATTCAGGCCGGCGGATTTATCTCTGTCACCACGGGCAGCGCCCAGGATGGCAATGTTATCCCCATTCCCAAAACCGAAGCAGACCTGGCAATGGACGCCGCCGCATGTATTGGCTGCGGCGCGTGCGTTGCCGCCTGCCCCAACGCATCGGCTATGCTTTTTACCGCGGCCAAGGTGTCTCATCTCAATTTGCTCCCGCAGGGTCAAGTCGAGAAATTCGAGCGTGTCGTGCGCATGGTCACCGCGATGGATGCTGAGGGTTTTGGCGGCTGCACCAACATCGGCGAGTGTACGGCGGTTTGCCCCAAAAGCATCAGTCAGGATTTCATTGCCAGGATGAACGGTGATTTTATCAAGGCCACGCTTGCAGGAATAACGCCCAACGGAAAGTAGGGACTTCAACAAAGGGGAAAAAAAGGCGAGGAGCAATCCCTCGCCTTTTTTCTTAACAAGGTCTGACCCGCGAGTCCTGCGGGTTGAGACAATTGCGGCCCTTGAGCAGAGTCCCTGATTTGAGCGGCTCCGCTGCCGGTCGCGGTCACTCGCTGAGGCTTCTTCAATACAGCACTCAACGGGCCGACCCGTTTCTCGGAAGGTAAATGCGAACTTGAAGCCGAAGTAAGCGGAAACGCCGCAACCAACCAAGCCGAACTGCAAGAGCGTCCGCAGTCAGGCGGCGGCATCATGCAGTCAGCAGCTAGCCTTCATCGGGGCGTCCGCTCCGCTTGAGGTACATGCGAACCCAGTAATCGTACAGTGACGAGACTGTAAACTTTTCGGAGACCGTGCGTTTAGACGCCGACTCGTATTCGATGGCAATGTTCTGGTCTTCCTTGCTCAATGACAGCAAGCGACCCTGTTTCTGATCCACAAAATTTCCGACCGCCCGTAGAATCTGCGATGGAGAGTGGGCGTCCGGCGTGCCGCTGCCGGTTCCTCGCTTGATTTGCGCTGCCTCCTCCATAGCCTGGAGGTCGGCCGGGGTGTATCGTTTTACGACACTCTCCCATGCGGGCTGTTCCGCCAACGCCGGTTCTTTCGATCCTCCTCGAAAAATCTGCCAAAAACCACCAAGGGGTGTGCTTTCCCTTTGTAGCTCAGTGCGTTTTCGACCCTCGACAAGAACGTCTTCGCCTTCAATCGTTACTGTGAATGTTTCGATTCTTTGCGACTCCAGGGCTTGCCCCACGGGTCGGAGCAATTGTGCGTATGTGATGTTCGTGGCCAAGGGGATTACTCGCGGAGTGAACTCGGGACGCTGACGTCTGACACCGGCTCAGTGATCGCTTCGTGCCGCAGAATCATTAAAGATTCTCTCGCCTCGCGGACACCCCAAACTTCAAGGGGACGATCCGGGCTTCTGCCGCGATACCAAATTAGGTCCTACCCCCCCCGCCGCTTGTACATTCGCACCCAGGCGTCATACATCATCGGCAGTGTCAGTTCCTCGCGGATCTTACGATCGGGGGGAGCCTCATATTCAAGCGTAAGTTTGTCCTCCTCTTTCACGATACTTAAAAGCCGCCCCCGGTTCTGATCCACGAGCGTTCCGACGACCCGCAACATTTGCGCGACGGCATAGCCATCGGGAGTTAGATTGCTCTCCCGGCGCCGCGCTTGTCCCTCTTGTTCCAGGCGGTCGATATCCTCAAGCGTAAGGCGCCATTCGAGAATCCCGGATGCCATCCTCAGCGCCTCTCGCTTGTCTGCCGGACGATTTTGCTTTTCCTGCAAGTCGGCAAAAAGAGCCTTCTCGCGCGGCGTCAACTGCTTTCGACCAGAGGTCTTATCCCGCACGACAAACTCCTCTCCATCGGTGACCAAGGAGAACGATTCTATGCGTAGCGTCTCCAACATCTGCCCGATGGGCCGTAAGAGCTGCGCGTAGCTTGTGCGCTCCATCATACTTGTACTCTAGTCGCAAAAGCGCGTCAGAAACAAGTCGGCGGTTACTTTAGTTTGTCGAGGCTCCGTCACGGCTGGACCGCTCGGTGTACATTTGCATCCAAAAATCATGCAAATAAGAAAGGGACAACACATCCTGCGCTCCGTGACCGTGGGATGTCTTGTAATGCACAGTGATCGCATGTTCGTTTCTTGAAATCTTGAGCAGCTTGACGCGCTTCTTCGTCAAATAAGCCCCCACCGTTCGCAGCATTTGCGACAAGCTAGCTGCATCGGCGACTCCGGCCGGGTTGCTCCGTCTGGCTTGACCTTCTCTTTCAAGGCGATCCAAATCTTCGGGGCTGTACGTTAGCTCAAGGCTGGACGGTGAGTTTCCAGGGATCGCCGAAGCGGCATGGGTCAAAGTCAGGGATTCTGGAATCGACCCCCAAATCTCTCGCACCAAGCACTCTGGAGGTGGCTGCCCGCCTGTAAAGAATGTGGACGGTAGGAGCCTGCTGCGAACAACAAGCTTTTCTTCGGCAACCTCCATGTCAAAAGCGCCGACATTCAACGCCTCCAAAGCCTGCCCCACAGCCCGCAGGGACCCCGCGTAGTTGACAGTG